>NZ_JBSSAC010000018.1:0-51977 GCF_054058315.1 Thermostichus sp. MS-CIW-40 | reverse complement strand
TACAACTCTTTGCCGCAAATCCAAAGAATGAGTCGGCATTCCTTTCTCTCCTTCCTCTTGAATACCTGTACCCTATTTTAAATTAAAAGGCTGTAACTGAGATTAGAAAGAGCACAAG
Organism: Thermostichus sp. MS-CIW-40; assembly: GCF_054058315.1. Lineage (NCBI taxonomy): Bacteria > Bacillati > Cyanobacteriota > Cyanophyceae > Thermostichales > Thermostichaceae > Thermostichus > Thermostichus sp. MS-CIW-40. The sequence continues at coordinate 51,859 of NZ_JBSSAC010000018.1, read as the reverse complement.
CCCGATTGAGCTACTTAAGGCACCAATGAACAAGCTCAGGACTAAAAGCGAGAGGGCACCCAGTATAGTGTCACTTTTGGTGGCAAAGGTATGATCAATTTTAGCTTCCTCTTGTTTTATTCCGATAGAGATCAAGTTTCTCCTTAACTCAGACTTAACTTGCTCTACTCTTTGGTTATAGTTGGCCTCGATGTTTTTCTTACGACGTTCTATCTCTTCTGCAGCTTCCTTTATCTTGTCGAAGTCAAAGGGCCAAGGGTTGCCGTCTTGGGTGCTGTAACCGCGTTCTGCTTTTAAGTCTTGGTCATACCCGCTCCCTTTTGTGGGCGAAGTCTGGGAAAGCCTTTGGGAGTCGTAGGCTTTTCGCTTCACAGGATCACTCAGGACCGAGTATGCTTCCTGAGGGGAAGCCTTGCAAAGTGCTACTCAATACCTAGACTCTTTTTTAAGCCTATTTTAGGGATCGGACAGCTCCAGCCAAGCAGCCCTTGGCTCCTCCCTCAGTAGATGCTTTTTCAAGGCCCAACGTCCAGAAAGGCGGGGTTATGAGCAAGCTGCTGCGGCTTGCCGCGCCAAGACCCACTCCACCAGGGTGCGCACCCCATAACCGGTGGCCCCTTTGTTGTTGTAGCCTGCATCCTTCTCTGTCCAAACGGGGCCTGCTATATCCAGGTGGGCCCAAGGGGTTTTCTCCACAAACTGCTTCAGGAACAGGGCAGCGGTGATGGATCCCCCTGAGCGGGGACCAGTGTTTTTCATGTCGGCCACAATGGAGCTGAGACCCTCGAAGTAGCCTTCTTCCAGCGGCAGGCGCCAGATTTTTTCGCCGGAAAGGTTGGCAGCTTGCTGTAGCTCCTGGGCCAACGTCTCATCCGGGGTGAACAAGCCGGCAATTTCTTCCCCCAGAGCAATCACACAGGCACCGGTCAGGGTAGCCAGATCGAGGATGGCATCGACGCCCAGCTTTTCCGCAAACACCAGGGCATCCGCCAAGGTGAGGCGACCTTCTGCGTCGGTGTTGTTGACCTCGATGGTCTTTTGGTTAGAGGCGGTGAGGATATCTCCCGGATGAATAGCATGGCCGCTGATCATGTTTTCCGTGGCGGCGACGATGAAGTGCAGTTCCGCCTGAGGCTTGAGGGCGGCTAAGGCCCGTGCAGCTCCCAAAACTGCCGCTGCTCCCCCCATATCGGTTTTCATCATGGCGATGCTGCGGGAGTCGGTTTTGATGTTCAACCCACCGGAATCGAAGGTCAGCCCCTTGCCCACCAGGGCCAATTTGGTGACGGGATCCCCTTGTGCCGGCTTGTAGGTGAGGTGGATAAACTGGGGCGGCAGATCAGAGGCTTTGGCCACACCCAAAAAAGCCCCCATCCCCAGAGCTTCGCATTCTTCCTGTCCCAGAATCTCCACCTCTAGGCCATATTCCTGGGCCAGTTGGCGGGCGGTATCGGCCAGGGCGAGAGGAGTCACAATGTTGGCGGGGGCAGCCACCAATTCCCGAGCCAAGATGGTTCCTGCGGCCATCTCAATGGCCCGCCGCAGCGCGGCCTCGTAGTCAGAACGGGCCTGGGCCAGCCCCGGCACCAAAAGAGTTACTTCCTGCACAGAAAAGCTGTTTTCCTCTTCCCCTTTGGCTGAAGATTTAAACCGATTGTCCCGGTGCGCCACCAGTAGGCAGGCTTCGGCCACCGCCTGAACCCCACGCACCCGATCCAACCCCGTCTCCGGCAAAGACAGCATCACCTGCTTGGCTTTTAAGCTGTGAGCCTGGCGCAGGCCGTTGGCTGTGGCCCGTCGTAGGGCTTCTAGCGTTAGGGCCGCGGGATCCCCTAGCCCCACCAACACCAGTTTGCGGATCTCTCCTGTCAGGCGCAGGGCAACACTGCTATTCGGCTTCCCCTGAAACCCCTGCTCCTGAACGGTTTCCGCCACCAGCCCTGACCACGCCTTTTCATCCCAAGAGGCGATCTCAGGGGGCAGAGGAAAGCGGCCATTCCCGCCGGAAGCGGCAAAGCAATAGACCAGGGCACATTCCCCTTGAGTGAGTGGCGGCTCGCTAAGATGAAGCTGCATGAGAAACCCTTGACCAAGCTGTTGACAGCAGATCCTCAGTTTATCTAATTTTGCCGGCTCTTAGGGCAAGGGATCCCCCCTCTAGTGGGCGGGCCGGAAGATCCCGAAGCAGGAAGTGTAGCCGTGTAAAAAGGTGGATCCCCCAACGGGGCCGATCTCACCATTGCAAAAGAACCCCCCCAAGGGCAGCTCTCCAAGCAATTCCCGAAACCGTTGCGAGTCAAAATCGGGAGTGCCGTACAGGCCCTTGCCTCGCCCCAAACAGGAGAACATCAACGCCCCACAAGGCTCCGGCCTCGGTTGAGAGGGGCTTTGCCTCAAGTTGCGCTCGGCACAATAGCGGCTGAGGGCCCAACGCAGATCTTCTGCCGAAGTCTGGGCATCCCGCAGATGAAATTGCACCGTCTGGCCAGGGCGCACCTGATCCCCGATGGCCAGCGCCCCCACGCGCGGATCAACGCCCAAGATTACGCGAATGAGGAAATCTCCCGGCGTCGGCTCCGACTTGAACTCATCCATCAGCAGGCCGATGAAGAGAGAGTGGCGGGCCAATCGCTGATCCACGGGACTGAGCCGCTCTGCCAAGTCCTGCAAAACCGCTAGAGGAGGGCGACCCTCCAAGCCAAGAATCACATTCCCCTCTGCTTCCGTCACCCGCAAGGGATCCCCAATGGGGCGACACCCCTGGGCCACCACTGCATCCAGCACCACATTGCCGTAGAGCGCTAGCCCCACTGTGCCCTCTCGATACAGCTCCCGCCGAGGTGTGGAGGTACGCGCATCCAGCAAAAACAGAGCATTGCCCCGAGGGCCGCGGCCCCCACTGGCCAATCCCCCCACTTTGACGGATCCCGGATAGGCGAAATCCAACCCCTGCAGCAACTCTGAGATGCCAGAGGAAAATCCATCGGCCAAGAGCAGAAAATGAGGCTTGCTCTGCGGCGAAACCCCAACACAATCGACCCAGGCAGAAGGAGCCGCATCCAAGTCTGGCAATTGGTTCCCCCGCAGATGAAAAGGATGCAGCACCACCTCCGGCATGACCGCCAAAGACAAGGAGAGAGCCGGGCCATCCTCAATTTCATGCCCGCCACCCACAATGCCACCCCCGGAGCAGCCGATCAAAACGTCCACCTCCAGCAGCTCCGACAGCAACGGCAACACCCGGATGTATTCGCTGGCAAAGGCCGCCGACACAAACAAAACCCCCAAGTTGGGCCGCAGCGGCTGAGAGGGGACATACCCCGTCAGCAGCCCCGGCAACCCACCGGATCCCACCGTCTGCACCTGCCGACTCAAGGCACTTTTCAGCTGGGCCGCCTGAAGCTTGGCCTTGGCTTCCTCCACCACCTGCCGCAGAGCCGCTTCTAGGGAAGGGAGCTGGGAGAGCGCGTTCACCCACTGCATCGGCGTGTTCCTACGGTCTGGAGTTTGCTGTCTTTAGGCTAGCAATTTATGGCCGGGCTGGCTGTTCTGTGTAGTCTCGCTTTGGGACAGGATCAGGGCAGATAGGGCCGGGGATCCACAGGCGCGCCCCCGCCGGGGCGGACTTCAAAGTGCAGATGCGGCCCTGTGCTCCAGCCAGTGCTGCCGCGGCTCATGATTGTCTGCCCCTGCTGCACGTACTGGCCTGTGGAAACGTAAATCTGATGGCCGTGGGCATAGCGAGTAACAATTCCGTTGGGATGGCGAATGTCCACTCGATTGCCGTAGCCATCCCCAGCATTCCCCGCGAAGATCACCACTCCCTCCTGAACGGCTACAATGGGGGATCCCACGGGGCCAGGAATATCTACCCCTGCATGAAGGCGACCGCGACGGTAGCCAAAGCCAGAGGTGATTTGCCCGGAGACCGGCCAGATAAACCCACTGCTGCGGGCCTGAGGAGGAGCTGGAGGGGGCGCTGGCGGCGCTGGCCGAGCTTGTGGCTGGCTCTGAGCTCGTCGGGCAGGAGCAGGGGTGGGCTGCGTACCCGGCGCCGGAATCGTAAGGCGTTGGCCAATGCGCAGCCAGTGGGGATTGCGCAAGTTGTTGGCTTGAATAATGGATCGCTGAGTTACCCCATAGCGGGCGGCGATCCGTTCGATGGTGTCACCGGCTCCAACTGTGTGGGTCAGGGATCCACCGGCCAAGAGGGCCTGCCGTTCTTGTTCCATTTGCTGGGCCCGGCGTTGCTGCTCCGCCTGTAATCGAGCTTGGGCTTCGGCTTGGCGTTGGGCTTCCTCCTCTTGCTGGCGGCGCTCTTCCTCTTCGCGAGCTTTCTGGGCAGCGATCATCTCCTTCTGACGCTGGATCAACTCGCCCACATCGCCGGGGATGAGCAGGCGTTGGCCAATGCGCAGATATTCCGGGCGATCCAGAGGAGTCGCTTCGATAATCCGCTGCTGGGGAACTCGGTAGCGGTTGGCAATGTCCTCCAGTGTGTCTCCCTGCTTGACGGTGTAGATCAATCCCGGCTGGCTGGGGATGAGGAGAACTTGCCCCGGCTTCAGCTCAGTACTGGCCTGAATACCATTGGAGACGGTGATGGCAGCCGCGTCGAGCTGATACATCTGGGTCAGTTGCCAGAGGGTTTCCCCCGGCTGAATTTCATGCTCCAGAATGCCTCTGGGCTCTTCTCCTGTCGGGATTCGCCCTTCTGCGAAGGCTTGGCGCAGCTGCTCCTTTTTCCGCTCGTAGTTTTGCTGCAGAGCGCCAGATAGCGTATGCACAGAGGGTGGGATCGGCTCTACCGCCGGAGACAGGGGGCGATTCAACTGTCGCTGCTGTAGGGTAGCGACTCCGGCCAAGCCCAGCATCAGCAAAAGACCAGTGGCCCAAGCCGGATATCCCCGACGCGCAGGAGCAGAATCCCCCGGCTCTGGATGGGCTGTCTCAGGCTCGGTTGGGCACCTGGGGGTGGCCGGCAGCTGCTCTTCCCCAGCTTCTGCGCAGGGATCCGCCTCCAGCTTCAGAAGCCATACCAGGCCCGTTAAGCTGAGAGAGAGGGCCAAACCAACCCATCTTGGCTTCGACCGCCCAGAGAGAGGGGCTGGAGCCCACTCCAGAAGATAGGCTTCCTCGGCAGATGAATCCGCAGAAGTCCAGGACTGTTCTGAAGGGATCCCTGCCGAGCCCTTTGGGGGTGGGGGGGAAAGGGTGCTCACGGCAGCACCGCGGAAATCCAGCTCCCCGTTTTGGGGATTGGGGAAAGTGGGTTTTAAAGGCATCCTCACACCAACAGGCTGACACTAGAGTGCAAGAGAAGAAGATGTCAAAATGAGGGGCATAAGCCCCTTGGCACCGAGCACCCCAGGGGTGACTCAAGCGGGGGTGGAGCTCGCTAATGAACAGGCTGGCTCGCACTCAGGTTAGAGTACCGTAGTTAACAAATCTAGACAAGTCTTGGCAGGTAATTTCAGCCACAATGCTTGCCTCACAATGGTTCCAGCCCTTGGCTCGTTGAGATTTTGTCGAGCCTCATCCGATTCAAGACAAAGTGCGCCATCGTCTTTTTTTGGAAGACAAAGCCTGTTTTGCTGTAGCTGAAACTACAAACTAGGGATACCCATGGATTTGGTTGTCTATAACACATTGACTCGCCGCAAGGAAGTGTTTCAGCCGCTGGCAGCAGGTGGATCTCAATCCGTTTCCGTCGGCAATTCCCAGGGATCTGCAGCTCCAGTTGCGGAGGAGAAGCCCCTGGTGCGGATGTATGTCTGTGGTGTAACGGTTTACGACCTCTGCCACCTCGGCCATGCGCGTACCTACGTGGTTTGGGACACGGTGCGTCGCTACTTGGAGTGGCGCGGCTACCGAGTGAAGTATGTGCAGAATTTTACCGATGTGGACGACAAGATCCTCAAGCGGGCGTTGGAACGTGGCGAATCCATGCAAGCGGTGGCGGAGCGCTTCATCGCCGAATATTTCCAGGACATGGATCGCCTGAACATCAAGCGGGCCGATCTCTACCCGAGGGCAACGCAATCGCTGCAAGCCATGTTCCAGTTGATCCAATCTTTGGAGCTCAAAGGCTTTGCCTACCGGGTACGGGATCCGATTCGACACCAGACCGACCAGTCTTCCCTCTTGCAAGCGGGACACCAGCCAGAGACCACCGCCTCTGTTCAGTACTCTGTTTACTACTCTGTCCGCAAGTTCCCGGATTACGGCCAGCTATCCGGTCGAAAACTGGAGGAGATGGAGGCGGGAGCCAGTGGCCGGGTAGGAGAAGAAGGAGCCGACAAACAGGATCCCTTCGACTTTGCCCTTTGGAAAGCGGCCCCCCCTTCTGAGCCGGGGTTTGCCTCCCCTTGGGGTTGGGGGCGACCGGGCTGGCACATCGAATGTTCCGCCATGGTGCGGGAGACCCTGGGAGATCACATCGACATTCACGCCGGCGGGGCAGATTTGATTTTCCCCCACCACGAAAATGAGCTGGCCCAATCGGAGCCAATCACCGGCAAGCCGATGGCCAAGTACTGGATGCACAACGGTTTTCTCAACATCAACGGCGAGAAAATGTCCAAATCTTTGGGCAACTTCACCACCCTACGACAGGCCCTCGCCGTCTATCACCCCATGGCCTTGCGGCTGTTTCTGTTGCAGACCCACTACCGTAGCCCCATAGATCTCACCGAGGCAGCCATGCAGGCGGCTAGCCGTGGCTGGGAAACCCTCCAGAAAGGGATCCACTGTGCCCAGCACTTCTGCAAAGAAGAAAAGGGATCCCCTGATGCTGAGGCCATGCAAGCCTTTCAAGCTGCTATGGACGATGATTTTGGCACCCCTGAAGCGCTGGCTATCGCCTTTGAATTGGCCAAAGAACTCACCCGCGAACACAACCTGTTCACCCATCAAGGCCAAACCCATCTGGAGCCCCAGGCCCTCAAACAAAAAAGCGCTGCCTTGCTGGAGATTTTGGCTACTTTGGGATTCTGTTGGCCCTCATTCTCTGAATTCGAGGGATCCAAAGAAGCAGCTACAAATGGGGAACTTAACTTTAAAAAAATCGAGGAGCTGATCGCGCAGCGCTCGGCAGCCCGCAAGGCCAAAAACTTTGCCGAAGCCGATCGCATTCGGGATCAGTTGAAAGCCTTCGGCATCACCCTCATCGATCAAAAAGATGGCACCACCCGTTGGCTGCGAGAATAGGGGTTGAGGAGCATGCCTCTAACCCCCAAAACCCTGAACTTTGCTGAATTTACTGAGCTTTAGGCGGTTTGGCAAAAGTCATTGAGAGGGATATAGTAGACCAAGTTTCCCCCTGATCCTTGAGTCCACCGCAACGGTTGCCGGGAAGTGAAGGGGGAAAGCGCTCGGGGGGTATTCCTCAGGGCTTTGCGGGATACCGCCTTCCTGCTCAGAGATAGGCAGGATGCGATCGCTTCTTTCCTGAACCATGTTCAGGAGAGTTCAGCGTGAATGTATCAGCATTCCTCGGGCTCATTCAAAATGGATATGGCTGTAACCTAGGGGCTCAGAGGGGCAAAGTGCTTCTCCCTTCGTTTGGGTTGCTGGAAAAGTTCGGCTAGAGTCAGATCAGTGACTGTGTCAACGTCTCGGCGGATCCCCATGCTCTCTCTGGCTGCAACTGAACCGCATCTGAGTCCCATCGATCTGGATCGCCTGCTTACCCCTGAGATTCAGCGGCCAGCCCGCTACTTGGGCAAAGAGTTCGGTGCCGTCCACCGTCCTTGGGATTCGGCGCGGGTGCGTTGGGTGCTGAGCTATCCAGAGTTGTACGAGGTGGGAGCTTCCAACCTGGGCCACCTCATCCTCTACAACATCCTCAACGCTCAGCCGGATCAACTGTGTGACCGCACCTACTTGCCAGGCCTGGATCTGGCGGCCCGCCTGCGGCAGTTGGGGATCCCGCTGTTTGCCGTGGAGTCCCGCCGCCCTCTGCGCGCTTTCCATATCATTGGCTTCAGCCTGGCTTACGAGCTGGGGGGCACCAACATCCTGGAGATGCTGGACCTAGCCGGGATCCCGCTCAAGTGGTGGGAGCGGCAGCCCTTTACCCCGGAAGAGTGCCCTCTGATCTTTGCCGGCGGGCCAACCGCCACCTCCAACCCAGAGCCCTTTGCCGACTTTTTCGATTTCTTCGTCTTCGGAGATGGGGAAGAGGTGCTGCCGGAAATTGGCCAAGTGCTGGCCGGATCCCTGTCCAAGCCCCGCCGAGAGGTCTTGCTGGAGCTGGCCCAGGTGCCGGGGGTGTACGTGCCCCAGTTTTACGAGGGGATCCCACCGCGGCCCATCGTGCCTGGGGTGCCGGAGCGCATCCGCCGTCGGGTGGCCCTGCCTCAACCCCAATACTCCGTCGGCCTGGTGCCTTTGGTGGAAACCGTCCAAGACCGCCTGGTGATGGAAGTGCGGCGGGGCTGCACACGGGGCTGCCGATTTTGCCAGCCGGGAATGCTTACCCGCCCAGCGCGGGATGTGGATCCGGAAGCAGTGGTGGAGGCTGTGGTGCAGGGCTTGCGCAAGACCGGCTACAACGAATTTTCCCTCTCTTCTCTCAGTTGCTCCGACTACCTTTCCCTGCCGGCGGTGGGAGCGGAGCTGCACAACCGTCTCCTCAGAGAACACATTGCCCTTTCCCTGCCCAGCCAGCGGGTGGATCGCTTTGATGAGCAAATTGCCGCCATCATGAAGGGATCCCGCCGCTCCGGCCTCACCTTTGCCCCCGAAGCTGGCACGCAACGGCTGCGGGACATCATCAACAAGGGCCTTACTGATGCCGACTTGATTCGCGGCATTCGCACCGCCGTCCAAGAGGGCTGGGACAAAATCAAGCTCTATTTCATGATTGGCCTGCCCGGCGAGACCGACGCCGATGTCCTGGGGATCGCCCGCACCGTCGAGATGCTGCAGCGAGAATGTGCAGCCCTGGGTCGCAAGCGGGTGGAGTTTACCCTCACCCTCTCCAACTTCACCCCCAAGCCCCACACCCCCTTCCAGTGGCACCGGGTAGACTATGCCGACGTGCAGCGGAAGCAGGCCCTGCTGCAGAAGGAGCTGCGCCGGCTACGGGGAGTCAAGGCCCACTTCACCGATATCCGCTTCAGCATCCTGGAAGACTTCATCGGCAAAGGGGATCGTTCCCTAGGCCGCATGATCGAGCGGGCTTGGCGGGCCGGTGCCGGCATGGATGCCTGGTGGGAAAGCATCGACACCGCCTATGCTGCCTGGGTGAGGGCCTACTGCGGCGAAGAGGTGGATCCTGCCGCCGATCCGGTCGCCCTCTGCGCCCATCTCCCCATCCGGGAATTGGGCCTGGAGGATCCCTTGCCCTGGGATCACATCGATACCGGCATCGACAAAAAATGGCTGCAAAAAGACTACCGCCGCGCCCTGGAAGCCCTCACCGTGGAAGACTGCTCCTTCGAGGGCTGCTCCGCCTGCGGCATCTGCGGCCCCGGCTTCGGCCACAACATCGTCATTCCCCCTCCGCCCGTCCCGCCCCTGCAGAGCCAACCCACCCCCACCCCGGATCCCCTGGAGCCGGAGCCACCTGCCCAGCGTTTCCGCATCACCTACGGCAAAACCGGGGATCTGCGCTGGCTGGGCCACCTGGATCTCATGCGCCTGTGGGAACGGGCCTGTCGGCGAGCGGGGTTACCTCTGGCCTTCAGCGGCGGCTACCACCCCATGCCCCGCCTGGCCAACGCCAACGCTCTGCCCATCGGCCAGGAAGGCTATGGCGAAATCCTGGATCTGGAGCTGCTGGATCGGCCTGAGGGTCCTCTGACGCCTGAGAAACTGCGCGCCCTTCTGAGCGAACAGCTGCCCCCGGAGATCCCCATCCAAGCCGTCCAAGAAATTAGCCTTCGGGATCCCTCGGCCACCGCAGCCGTTTACGCCGCCGAATATCAGCTCACGGTGAGCTGCGAGTTGCCCAAAGCCGTTCACGGCAGCGGGACGGAGTCCTCTTGGCCTGCCTGGGTCACCCAGATCCTAGACGCGCAGGAAATCTGGATTGAAAAAACCTCCAAGTCTGGCAAGTCCTCTCCCTTCAATGCCCGCGCCCTGCTTTACTACCTAGAGTTTCAGGGCCTGACCCCCGAGGGCAGCGCTTGCCTCCTTTACCGGGGCAGTTGCCGCAACGACGGTGCCTACCTGCGGCCCACCCATCTGGTTCAAATGGCCGAGTCATTGGGGTTGCCCCACTGGACACTACAGACGGCAAAGCGGCTGCGCCTGTTGTGGGAGAACCCCCTAGCCGATCCAGATTGAGCACTTCCTCTGGGAGCAACCCAAGGGCTAAGGGTCTGTCTGGGCTGAGGGATCCCACAAGCGCTATAATGCTGCTATTGCTGGCTCCTGCCGCTGTGGGGCTCGCCAAGCATCAACTTGACCAAGGGCGGGGTGAGCAGCAGGCAAAAGCTGGGCCGGATTCTGGAATGGAGACACTCTTAACTCAGTACCCAGGGCAGGTAACAGGCGTGATGGGGTCGAGTCGATAGGTGCAACAGAAAAGTGTGCCTCTTCGACCTAGCCCAGATCTAACCAGAAAATTTTACCCTGAGAAGGTGCTTCTTTCCGCGCGCAAACCCTGTCTTGTTGTGGACTATCGCTACGCGACGCTTTCGCGAACAGGCTGGGCCGCACAACTGGGGTTCTGCAATGGGCCAGCGTTCGATCTCCCGAGGCGGAGCCGTCTTGCTCCCTGAGCCTATCGATTGAGCCCATCCATGAATCTCCATGCAAACCTCACCGAATCCATTCATCCCATCCGATGAGTTTTCCTTCCAATCAGCAGAAGCCCCCCGCTGTACCCACCAGAGCCAGCATTGGGTAGTTCACATGCACTTAAACTCACCTCACCCATTGGAGAGGAAACAAAGCCAAGCGTCAAAGTAGAGCTGAGGGTAATGGACAGCCCCATGATGAGTCAATCCTGGTCAAAGAAACTTAAGCGGATCCCAGCAAAAGGACAACACCTCGCCAGAATGAGGGTTCAACCCGTAACCGCGTGCCCTTGGGGCGGGGAGGGAAGTTAATGCCCAGGCAGATTGTCATTGCCGAGCAACATCGAGTGGCAGCCGTCTTCGCCGAAGATCAAGTGCAGGAGCTGATCGTCGCCAGCGGCGCTCACCAAGTGGGAGACGTTTACGTCGGAATCATCGAGAACGTTCTGCCCAGCATCGATGCCGCTTTCGTCAACATCGGCCCTGCAGAGCGCAATGGGTTTATCCACGTCAGCGACCTGGGCCCGCTGCGCCTCAAGCGAAGTCATGCCTCGATTTCTGAGCTGGTCTTGCCGCAGCAAAAGGTGCTGGTACAGGTGATGAAAGAGCCTACCGGCAACAAAGGGCCAAGGCTTACCGGAGATTTGGCCTTTCCAGGGCGGTATTTGGTGTTGCGACCCTACGGAAAAGGCGTTCATCTGTCCCGCCGCATCGAGGATCGAGAAGAACGCAACCGTTTGAAATCCCTGGCCATTTTGATTAAACCCCCGCAGATGGGCCTGTTGGTGCGCACCGAAGCGGAAGGTGTGTCCGAAGAAGCGATGATCGACGACCTGGAGCAATTGAAGAAACTCTGGGAAGATATTCAACAGCAGTATCAGGCAGCACGGGGGCCGGGGCTACTCAACCGGGATGACGACTTTATTCAGCGGGTGCTGCGGGATGTTTACTCCGACGATGTGAACCGTATTGTGACCGACTCTGCGGCAGGAGCGAAGCGAGTCCGTAGCTATCTGCAGGGCTGGAACAAGGGCCAAATGCCCCCTGGTGTCGTTGTCGATGCCCACCGCGAGCCCACCCCCATTCTGGAGTATTTTCGGGTCAACGCGGTTATTCGGCAGGCGCTGCGGCCACGGGTGGATCTGCCCTCTGGTGGCTACATCATCATCGAGCCCACCGAGGCCCTGACGGTAATTGATGTTAACTCGGGCTCCTTCACCCAATCGGCCACTTCTCGGGAGACAGTGCTGTGGACAAACTGTGAGGCGGCTACCGAGATTGCCCGCCAATTGAGGCTGCGCAACATTGCCGGTGTGATTGTGGTGGACTTCATCGATATGGATTCCCGCCGCGACCAGTTGCTGGTTTTGGAGCATTTTAACAAGGCCCTCTCCAGCGACAAAGCTCGCCCACAGGTGGTCCAACTGTCGGAATTGGGGCTGGTGGAGCTCACCCGCAAACGGCAGGGGCAAAGCCTTTACGAGATCTTCGGCTATTCTTGCCCCACCTGTGAGGGGCTGGGGATCCTAGCCCGCTTGCCGGGGGCCGAGCCAGGGCATCTGTTAACAATAGAAAGCGGCCTGACGGTAACGCTACCCACCGAGGCGGAAGGAGGGGATGAGGAAGAGGCCGGCCCGATCCTGCCCCGCGATGGCAACTCCCAACGGGCGCGCCTGCGAGTGGGAAGCGATGGGCTGTCTCGAGGCGATAGCCGTGCGCTGCTGCGGCGGTCGCGATCTGCCCCCGGACAACGACGCCCCAGCCCGGATCCCTTTACGACTTCAGACGATCTGGAGGAAGAGCCACGGGTTGAAACGGGACGCAAGCGTCCCCGCGAAGACTGGGGGGATCCCCGCACCGGCCAGCGCCTCGTTGCCCGGAGCCTGGATACTCCTGTAGAAGAGGAAGCCCCAGAGCCGATGCAACTGCCAGGGGGCGGAGCAGACCTAAAGCGTCAAGAACCCCGCCGTTCTGGCCCTGGGGAAGAGGCAGAATCCGCCTCACGCAAAGATCACACTTCCCCAGCCCGCACCGTTCGCGCCAGCGGGACGGAGTCCTCAGAAGGCCGTCCGGCTCCGGTACGGCAAACCGTCACCGTGGAGATGACCCCGTTACAACAACGGGTCTACTCGGAGTTGGGGCTGTCGCCGCTGTTGCTGCTTGACCAGCCGCCGCCTTGGGGCCGAGACACGGCGGTTAGGGTGGTTCTGCCGGGAACTCTAGAGGCGGAAAGTCCACCCAGGATGGAGACTGAGGCAACTTCTCAGACAGAGGAGTTGGCACCCGAACCGGAGGCTCTGCAGGAGAAGGAGCTGCTGGACAACCTCTCTCCACCCGAACTTTCTGAACCCGAAATCCCTTCTGCTGAATCGTTCGTGCCAGCAGTGCAGAGCAGCTTGGCCGAGCCAGCCGCGGAACTGGGGATCAGCCCTGCCCAGCAATCTCCAGCAGCCTCCAGGCGACGGCGCTCCCGCAGCAGTTAGGCGCTGCTCTCAAGCCCAGGGGCAGGCATGGGAGTATGGTGGAGCGGGCAAGGCCGAGTTTGATCTGGGAGGGATCCCTTTGGCAGCAGGGGATCCTGCGGGTGGCGGGGGTGGATGAGGTGGGGCGGGGGGCCCTGGCCGGGCCGGTAGTGGCAGCGGCGGTGATTTTGCCGGCCCAGATGGATCCCAAAGAACTGGAGGGAGTGAGGGATTCCAAACAACTGCGTCCGCAGCAACGCGCTCAATGGGCGGAACGGATTCGGCAGGTGGCTTTGGCTGTGGGCGTTGGCAGTGCCTCTGCTGCTGAGATCGACCGGCTCAACATTCGCCAGGCCACGGTGCTAGCCATGCAGCGGGCTTTGGCCAAGTTGGATCCAATCGACCACATTTTGGTGGATGGATTGCCGCTGGCCGAGCTGGGATCCCGGCAAACGGCCCTGGTCAAGGGGGATCACATCAGCCTCTCCATTGCCGCCGCTTCAGTTGTGGCCAAAGTCTGGCGAGATGCCTTGATGCAGAGCTGGGATCGGCAGTACCCCGGCTACGGCTGGCGCACCAACGCTGGCTATGGCACGCGGGAGCACCGACTGGCGTTGCAGAACTTGGGGCCCACCCCGCAGCACCGCCGCAGCTTTGCCCCCTTGGCAGAACTGAAAGTCAGCAGATATGATGGTTAGTACAGTTGCATTGCCCACGTAGCTCAGTGGACTAGAGCACTGGGTTCCGGTCCCAGGTGTCGGAGGTTCGAATCCTTTCGTGGGCGTCTTCAGGCATACAAGTTCAGCCATATAAGTGGGCAACATACTCTCCGTACCCGTTGTAGGGCAAGGTGGGAACGATTTGCCACTGGGAACGGGATCCGAAACCGATCAAGACTTCCTGCTCCTGTGACCAGCGGGGGTGGGGCACCCTAGGATCCACATTGGCCTCAAATCCATACTCCTCAGGGGCGAGGGTATTCCAAAACGTGGAGGGTTGACGGGCCAAAAACTCGATTTTGACGATGGATTTTCCCCCTTTAAAGCCATACTTCCAGGGAACTACCATGCGAATTGGCGCTCCGTGCTGTTTGGGCAACGGCTTGCCATAAACGCCGAGGGCAAAAAAGGCCAACTCGTTAGCCATTTCCTCGATCCGCAACCCTTCCGTGTAGGGCCAAGGCAAGTTGGGGGGCCAGATTGGGCCAGGCATAATTTCCGGATCGTAAAAGGAAGTGAAGCGGACAAATCGAGCCGTCGGCAAAGGATCCACCCGTTCCAGCAGCAGCCGCATCGGAAAGCCCAACCACGGCACCACCATCGCCCAGGCTTCCACACAGCGAAAGCGATAGATGCGCTCTTCGAGGGGGAAGTTAAACAGATCTTCCAGGCCCAACCGCTGAGGATGCCGCACCAGCCCGGTAATCTCGACAGTCCAGGGATCCGTGGGCAAAGCCTGTGCAGCCCGCCAGACGCGCTTTCCGGAGCCAAACTCGTAAAAGTTGTTGTAACGAGTAGCTACAATCTCCTCGGTGACGGGCCTGCCCACATCCGAAAAGTGGGGGTTGAGTGGGATCCCCCTCAGCTCTCGTTCTACCGAGGGAGCGGATCCCCTGCTACCAAACCCAAAAATAGAAAAACTGGCTCCCACCCCAACGGATCCCAGTTGCGCTAGAAATTGCCGCCGGCTGAAAAACATCTCTTCTGGAGTGACCTGTGCCTCTCGTTGCCAGGGGTGAGGAACTCGGATCCCGAACATCCATCAGCCATCCTTTGATTCAGAGTCAGGGAAAAAGTCTGCCGCCCGAACTACTACATCCTAAATGAATTACTACATCCTAAACGGATCTAAGCCGACATTCCCCGAGCTCGTTTCCAGCGCTGCCCCATGTGTAGTCATTTCAGCTGCTGGAAAAAAGTGTGGGGATCAGCTAAGGACTTGAGCTGGGCTCCGGCAAAACGTAGATGGACTCCACTTGCCGCCCTGCCGATGGCACTGCCTGGATGGTGCCCTTGTCGATGTGGTAAATGACTTTCTCCGCTTGCAACTGATTCTCCCCTTGGTTGATGATGACCTGGCCCTCCAGCTCAATGCGTTGCTCCTGGCTGTAATACACAGCTCTTTGGGCGCGGGCCGTCAGCCGCTCGGCAGGAAAACTGAGGGTGACATTGCCAATGGCCGTAAAAACCCCTGTGTTGGCGTTGGCCTCCTGCACATCGGCGCTGATGCTGATGGCACGGGGATTCTGACCCCAAGCCGGGATTCCAAGGGCCAGCACCACACCCACAGCCCAGCCCAGCGTCCCTAGCCGCTGCCAACCCTTCCGGTCAAACGCCATCTCCAAAGCCATGCCCCATCACCCCGTCAAACCACCACAGCAGCCAGTCTAGCCCGTCAATCCAGGTCACAATGGCGGGGGGCAGCCTATGGGTCCGTTCCCTTTCCCCCCTGGGGCAGAGCTTGGGCAAGCTGTCTTTCCAATTCGGCAACGCGCTGCATGAGCTGTCGGTTGGCTTCCAGCAGCTCCCGCGCCTGGCTGTTGAGATAGGGATCCGACTCCCACCAATTGATGCCGATCTCCTTGGCCTTATCCACCGAAGAAATCAGCAGGCGAATGCGCACATTCAGCAACTCCACATTGCCCACCGAAACGGTGATGTCTCCGGCGATCACAATGCCCTTGTCCAGCACCCGCTCCAGCACATCGGCCAGCGAGGAGCCATGAGTAGCCGTGGTCAAGGGTTGAGAGCTAATCGGCACAGGGTTAATCGACCTCCAAAGCGTACCAACAGGCAAAAGACTCAGCCAGGCAGTTGGTCTAGCAGATAATTCAGCAGCTGGGATCCCTCTTCATAGCGCTTGCCGGCTCGCGGCAACAGCACATCCGCACACAAAGCGCGAAAATCGGCATTCTCTTTGCTAACTGCCAGCTCATGTTCCTTGACAATGCGCCCGATCATCAGACAACTGCGCAGGCTGGGGTGGCGCGTCAGATCCAGCTTGCGGCGAAAAGCCCGCACAATGTGGACGATCTTGAGGGCGTCGGGGCCGGATAAGCCTATTCGCGAGGTGAGAATCTCCTTTTCGGTCTCGATGTCCGGCTCCCCCATATCGATGGTGATCATCCGATCCAGCAGCGCATCTTGGGCCCTGTGAACCCCGGTATATTCCTCCGGGTTAGAGGTAAAAATGGCCCGGAACTGGGGATGCACCCGCAGATATTCCGAGCGGTTGCTGTCCGGCGGCAACACCAGCAGCCTCTCCTCCAAGGCACTCAGGAGAGCATTGTTAGCCTCAGGGCGGGAGCGATTGAACTCGTCGTAGATGAGGGTAAACCCCTCTCGGCAAGCCAAGGTGAGGCGGGCATCCACCCAGCGCTGCTGCACATCCTCCTCCGTCTTCACCACCGAGTGAATGAAGTTGTCCACCACCCGCCGATGGGTAAAACCGGTGCGCCCCCCGATGAGGTCGGAAGAATCGAAGCGGTCATCCCCATAGATCAGCATGATGGGGCGGCCCAGCAGGCTGGCCAGATGCATCGCCAAAGTGGTTTTGCCCGTACCCGAAGGCCCCCGCAAATGCACCGCAAAGCCCGATTGCAAATAGCGCAAAGCGCGGCGGGTAATCCGCTCAATGTAGGGGGTGTTCACGAACTGGCGGGGACGCGCCTGCAGAACCGTGGCCATGGAGATACTCAACCTCTTTGCTGCCCTAGACTCCTTTGCCTTGACTATAGCCCGGATGTTCTTCCTGCGCTCGGCACAACTAAACTGCGACCGTCCCCGACACCATGCGCCGCAGCGTAGCCAAGATTTCCGAGGGATCCAACCCCAGATCCACCGCGCCGCGGGCCAACAAATCCCGCACCCGTTCCCGATCCCCAATTACCTGCAGCAGGGTCAAGTTGGGATCCTGCGCTTGTAGATCACTCACATACTTGTTGACATAGTCAAGGATGGGATCCACCTGTTTCTCAACAGTAGGCGGAACTTCAGGGGGTTCAGGCGTTATTAAACCCTCCGAGGGCTGGGGCTGGGGAACAGAGACGGGAGCAGGCGGCTCCACCGGGGCTTGGTCTTCGGCTATGGGCGTTGAGTCAGAGGCAGATATTGGCGCCTCACCGGCAATCTCAACGGAACTGCCAGAACCTTCACCGGAAATGGAGACCTCAGGTTCTGGGGCGAGGACAGGGATCCCATTGCCCCACACCTGCTTATGCAACTCCGCCCGGAAAGCGGCCAGGGATCCCCGCAGGGCCTGGGCCTGGGCTTGCTGTTCCTGAGCCATCTGAGCCAGCTCCTGTCGAGCCATTTGCCGGAGAGCCTGTACCCACTGCCGCAAATCGGCGCAAAAAGACTGCCGCGCTTGCTGAGTTTTGTCGGCCATCGCCTGCCGAGCCTGCGTATAGGTGCTCAGCAAATGCTCCACAGCCGCAGTCAAGTTAGCCCGGAAAGCCTGCAATTGCTGCCGGCTGACTTCCAATTGAGCAGCTCGTTCCTGCTCCAGGCGAGCCAGACTCTCTGCCACCGACTTGGCCCGCTGAGCCGCCGCTTCCGAACGGGAGCATTCGTCCAGGGATCGCCTCACAGCCCGCTCCTGCCTCAGTTTCTGCAATTGGCTGCGGGTTTGCTCCGTCTGGTGCCGTATTGCTTCTTGTCGTTGCTGGCGGCGCTGCCCCAGCTCAACCATCAGGGCTTGGTGCTGCTCTAGGCGCTGCTGCCGGGATCGGCTTAACAAACTTCGGTTTTGAGTCACCCGCCGGCTGCGAGCTATGGCCCATTGTTCCTGCAAACTCATGATCTCCAATCCCTCACGTCGTTTTCAATGCTTGGGTGGATACAGCTTCTCTGCCTGTTCCCAACTGGATGGCACTGCCAACCTGTAGCTCAGTGCGGCTGCAAGACTCAATCCTCGAACAAAACCCGCAGAAGCAAGGCAGAGACCGGCGGTGGATCCCTGCCTCGCTTTCCGAGAGCCTTCACAGCGGCCAGCTCCAGACCCCCGCCCAAGACCCATGACCCGTCAAACCATCACGGTATTGAAGGCAAGGGGATTGAGTGATTGGGCCAGATTTAGACGGCAGGGGCAGCAGCAGTAGCCGTCAGACCCACAGCCTCAGCGTATTTCAGGTAGGTTTCCACAGAAGCCACAACGACGCGGGCTTCAATGGCCAACAGCTCGATCCCAACCAAAGAAACCCGCACCCAGGCATCGACCACGATACCTTTATCCAAGATGCGATCGATCACTTCGGCCAAGCTGGACGAGGAGTTCACTTTCTCTACTGCCATAACGATCTCTCCTGCACTGATACTGCTGATACTGATGAGGGTTGAAAAGGACAGACAACTCGGCGGCAAAATGGCATGTAGAAGGGATCCCAGCTGAGGATTCACCTTCCCTAGAGCGACAGCCGCACCCTCTATCACCCTAGCCCTATTGTGCTGGCTTTTTTCGGGGAGAACACCCGTAGATTCGCTTAAAAAAGACGGCGAACTCGAAAGGTTTACCGCTTTTCTAAGCGCCATCCCCCCTACATAGTACTCGCCAGCAGAAAAAATGGGCAAAGATGAGGGCGAGTTTTGAGCCCAAGTTGTGGAAGTGTGGTGGAGGGGCAGTGGGAAGCGGCAGGGATCCCCTATACTGGGGGCAGTGGGCTTGCTGACATACCGTTTCTCGCTGGCTGATAGGGCTGTCGTGACCGATTTCAACACCGGGATCCCGAGCGTGCGTCGCCTGCAGAAGGTCATCAAGGATCGGGAAACCCTCGAGGTCAAACTCAATACCGGAGATGTCTTCGTCGGCCAGTTGCGCTGGCAGGATCCCGATTGCCTCTGTTTAGCCGATGCCGAGGGGCGGGAGTCGCTGCTGTGGCGGTCTGCCATTGCTTTCATCAAGGTCAGGCCTCAGTCTTAAGTACTGCTCCGGATCCCTGTACAGCTCTTCTTCCCAATTTTTGAATTGAATAAATCTTTACAACAACTCAGGGCTTTTCTGTCTCCCTCTGAGGGCAGTTTTCTCCAGTTGACCCACTCCTGCTGGGTTTTTGGAGCGGTTGACTACCCTGCCGTCGCCCTGAGTCTATCCCAAAGCCGTCCCCCATTGCTCCGCAACGCTGTTGCAACTGCGTCAGCGGGCCGTAGGCCTTGAGGACGAGGCTTTAGACCCAGTTTTTTGGTAAAAATGCCAATTAAGAAGGGTATGATAAGGAGTGTTAAAAAATCTGATCTCTCCTCACCCAACCATGACGACTGCCCCCATTGAGATACCTCTTCAGCCTGCCGCCCAACGGCATAACCACTACAGCCGCGAAGACTTTTTTCGCTTTGACCTCTCCCAGGGATCCCTTGTGGACTGGACGGGTGCCCGCAATGTCTTGGTGAGCGAAGACTTTATTCTGGGCTTGCAGCAGGGCCTGGAGGAAGAAGTGGGAGATGCCTCGGCTTCTCTGATGTACACCATCGGTCAAGAGTGGGGACGCAACGATGCCCTCCATTTTTCCCGCTGGTTTGAGGAGGAATATCGGCGCCACCCCAAGCAGAGTAATCTCATGTTTCTCTTGGAAACCTGGTGGTGGCCTCTGACCTCCCAAGGATGGGGGCGCTGGGAGGTGGAGACCGAGAGTCGGCGGCAAGGGTTTATTTTCATCAACCTCTTTGACTCCGCCGTGGCCCGCACCCTGGGGGATGTCGGTAAACCTGTCTGCCATCTTTACGCCGGATTATTTGCCGGCTTTTTTAGCACCATGGTGGAACGGCAGCTCAACTGCATCGAGATCCAGTGCTATTCTATGGGGGAAAGCTACTGCAAGTTTTTGCTCGGCAGCAAAGATCGCATTGATGCGGCTGCCTTCTGGCTGAACGAAGGGGCCAGTGCTGGTGAAATTGCCCAAAAATTGCGTTCAGGTCAGGGAGTAGCTAAGGCATGACCTGGAAGATTACTTTAGAGGATTCGGTGCAGAGCTTTTTTGCCCGTCTAAATTGGGATAACCGCCCCCTACAGATGCGCTCTCTGCCAATGCCTTTTCTGCAAGTGCGGGAGCATTTTGGTTCCATCCCCTGGGCGGGGGATCCCCTGAGTTTGGCTGCGCATTCTCTGGGATCCCTGTCGGCAGCACCGGAACCCGAGCCGGAAGAAGAGCAGATCACCTTGGCGGATCTGTTCGGCCTGTTTTGAATCTCCTAGCACCCACCGACCTCCGGGAGAAGCGAGATGGTAAGCCCCTTGGAGCAGATGCTGATCGAGTCGGAAGCCCGCTACCTCAAGCCAGAGGAGCTGGAGCATCTGAAGGCCTATGTTCTCGGCTGGCCAAAACGACAACATGTGTACCGAGTTTTGCGGGAACGGGAGAGCCAGGTGGTGAGCAAAACCCTAGATGCCCTGCAAAAGGAGATGCCCGACCTTTCTCCCCAAGTGTTGGATCTGTGCCGGCGACACCTGCTGTTGCTGCTGCGTCACAGCGCTATGGCCATGTTGCTGCAGGACGAAAACCTCCTGAAAGAGCGGCTGCTCGAGTGGATGGAAGAAGAGGTGCGCCTGTACGGGCTGCAGAGGGTTTATGAGGTTGCCTATCGGATTTTCCAGCAGGAGCTGAGAGACCATCTGGCTCCTGGAGAGTTGGAGTTTATCCGCCCCTTAATCACCCAGGTACAGGTGGCCTTACTGTTTTAGTGCTAGATACTTTTTTGCTTTTTGCATTTTTCGGTGCTAGAGCGCTCTATCTCAACTAGCCGGAGACTTCAGTGTCGTTGGAGTTAATGTTAGCGTTGTAGTAAATCTGCCCAAGGGGTATTCAATTGCTGGAGGGATCGCCATAAGATTTGGAGCGTAAACAACCGTTCTCCCAGCTCAACAACCAACGAACTGTCAACTGCACCCTGCTCCTATTTGGATGCTTAGAGCTCAATAACGACTTGGATTGGATAACCAGGGGATCCCTTATGACCGGCACTAGCTCTATCTCCAATGGCTCAGTCACCTTTGATCCCTACACGCCCGTTTTGGCCAACTACTACACACCCAGCGCTTATCTGCGAAGCGATTTGGAATCCGGCTTGCTGGAAAGTCGCCACGGTGAGCGTCTCTTGGCCCTTCCAGAAGCATTGCTGCGGGGCATCTACACGGGCCTGGAATACGAGACTGGCCAGGCTGCTCGTTTGGTATTGCGCAACTGTGGTCGGATGTGGGGCAAGGAGTTTTTCCGCCGTTTTGCCCAAGAACTCTCCGACTACTACCAGAAGCCTTTGGCCGAGCTGGAGATGGGCCTTTTCCTGCAAAGTCTGAGACAAGCTTGGAAAACTCATGGCTGGGGATTGATCGAGATCGACTGGACTTACAAAGATCAGGGAGTCCTGGTGGTGTCGATTCGCAATTCCCCCTTCGCTGCCGTCACGCCTCCCCATTTCAAGCGGCCGATGGGCTTTTTGGAGGCAGGGCTGTTGGCCACCTGGTTTAGCCAGCTAACCGGCCAGGATTTGCTCTGCGTGCAAACTGCCAGCGAGGCTTTGGGAGCAGAGAGCAATTTGTTTGTCGTGACCGCTGCCGCCCGCCTCAAAGAGGGAGAAGCCTGGGTGGACTCCGGCCTCAGCCACGAGCAGATCCTGGAAAAGCTCCTGCAGCCCAGCTAGGCGATGGGGGCTGGTTTTCCCCAGAGGGATGGGATCCCAACAGGGATGAGTCTGTATAATTTTCTGGAAGCAAGGCGAGCTCAAGCGCGCGAGGGTGTGGCCATTGGGGTGGCGAGTCAGAGCAATTCGGGGAGCCATCACCGTACCTACAAACAGTGCCGAGGCCATTGGCGCGGCGGTGGCTGAGCTGCTGGATACGCTAGAGCACCGCAACGCCCTCGATCCGGCTGAACTAGTCAGCGTTATTTTTTCCGTTACCCCTGATTTAAATGCAGCTTTTCCCGCCCAGTTTGCTCGTCGTCGCCCCGGTTGGGAGTCGGTGCCTCTGTTGGATGTGCAACAGATGGAGGTGAGCGGCGACTTACCCCGTTGCATTCGGGTTTTGATCCAGTTGAATACTCCACTTGCTCAAGCGGACATGCAGCATGTTTATCTGCGAGGTGCCCGCGAGTTAAGGCCAGATCTCAGCACTGTTTGATCGATCCATACAGCACCAGCACAGGGTTGACACTCTCACCGACTAAAGTCGGGGGATTTCTACACTGGAGGTGGGACAGTCTGTTGCCATGGGCAACATGGGGCATGATGGATCCCGGATTTGCCCCGCTTATTCTGGGGGAAAAGAATGGCTTAACTCAAGTTGATCCGGGTCGTATCACTACTGATTTGGGAAGGCGCAGAACATCCAGATTCACTCATAGACTTACTTGGACTTACAGTCATTTTAAACAGGTATGAAACATTTCCATCCAGCTCCCCTTTCTTTTTGGGAGATGGGGTGATGGCAGCGGCACAGAGCACTTGGGGGGCTTCTCAATTAGCTTAAAATGACTCTACTTAAGATAAGAGTAGATCTGAGAGCTCAAGGAGACAGCTTTTCTCGCAGACGGTTTTCCCACTGTTGCAGTTGCTCTTGGCGAGCGGCTACCTCTGCTTCGCGACGGCTCAGCTCCTGGCTTTGCCGAGTCAAGGATTGCCGCCAGCTTTCGATTTCCGACAGATCCACCAGACTGTGGGTTCGGGATAGGTTGTGCAGCATCTCCACCAGCTTCATGGCTGCCTCTTCCACCCGCCGTACCTGCCGCTCTTCCGAAAGCTCAACCAGCAGCAACACCCCAATGTTGTAAGGGCC
The DNA here is from genome assembly GCF_054058315.1 of Thermostichus sp. MS-CIW-40. Taxonomy (NCBI): domain Bacteria; kingdom Bacillati; phylum Cyanobacteriota; class Cyanophyceae; order Thermostichales; family Thermostichaceae; genus Thermostichus; species Thermostichus sp. MS-CIW-40. Next base: position 28,890 of record NZ_JBSSAC010000018.1, on the reverse strand, counting down.
AACCTCTTTGCAGGTGACCCCTTCTGGCTTGCGCAGCGGCATCCAAACCCCGTCCTCGGCCTGCCGGGCCAAGAGCTGCAGCTCCCCCTGGCCGAAGAGACTTTTTTTGTGTACCCGTGCCAGATACAGCATGGAACATGCAGGAAGATGCTGCCGATTTTAGCACCGATCCCTTTTATTGAAGAGGGATCCCGTCCCTACACCCAAACCTGGGTTTTGTTGTCCGTGCCACCAGGAGGATCAATGCTAGGATCGGCTGTGGAATGGATAAGGCTCAACGCTCTCCCGTCTTCATCGTTTAGGGATCCCTGGCATGTTTCTCACCCAAAGCCCCTACTTCTTGATGGCAGCGCTGGTGGCTATTGCCAGTGGAGCCATCTTCGCGGTTCGGTTCATCAAGCGAGAGGCCTCCGCTGAGTATGACGTGATTTTTGCCACGATGGGCCTGATCTATTCCGTCTGCTTGCTCTTGGAAGGTCAGCGGCTCATCCCGTTGCTGTTCTTTGCGCAGGTGTTGCTGGCGGTGATGGCCGGCTGGTTTGCCATCGAAACCTTCCGTTTGCGGATTCTCTTAAGCGAAAAAGCACGGCAGGTGGGCGGGGCTCGTCCGACCGTTCGGCGGCAAGGCTTCAGCCGCACCTATCCCCCGGATGGCTATGCCCAAGGACGCACGGTTTCCACTCGAGCCGAGGGATCCCGTATCCGCGATACATCCTCTTACAGTCGCTCCATTCCTGGGCGCAGTGGTGAAGATCCTAGCCGTCGCCCCAGGCCCCAACTGACCGGCGATACCCGTGTGCGTCCACGCCGCCGACCCGAAGGGGATGAGTATTACGAGGAGCCAGGGGTCCGCCCGCGTCAGGATACGGACTACGATGAACCAGCACCGCCGCCAGAGGCCCGCCGCCCCCGTCGTCCTGCCACCGAAGAGTATCCAGAGGATGTGGATGTGCAGGAAGAGCGCAGCACAGGTACAGCTACCCGCCGCCGTCCCCCACGGCTGCCCCAAGACCAAGGGGAAAGCTACGCAGATGAACCCCCCCGCCGTCCTTCCCGCCGCGTTGTCGAAGTAGAGCCAGTAGAGGTGGAGCCAGAAGAGTATGATGACGATCTGTTCTGATAGGCTCTCAATGCCGATCTGAACTTGATAGAAGCAGCGCCAGGGTCAATTAGTCGGATCCCTCAGCCTGTGTTGCGCATCCCGGCGGCAATGCCGTTAATGGTAAGTAAAGCTCCACGCAGAAGTTCAGCTCGGTCGTAGCGTGTTCGTCCGGTGCGGGATCCCTGACGCTCCCGCAGGCGCTTGAGGAGAGAGACTTGAATAAAGCCCAAGGGCACAATAGAGCGGTTGCGCAACTGCACCGAGCGCTTCAAATAAGGGTCGTTCTCCAACAGTTCCCTGTGGCCCGTAATCTGCAACACTATTGTGCGAGTACGGTGCATTTCTTGGGCAATACACTCAAACAGCTCCATCGCCCGCTCTAGACGCTCTGGAGAGCTCATCTCCCGCACGTAGTGACGCGCTATTTGCAGATCCACTTTGGCCAGAGTCATCTCCACTTTGGAGATCACCATGCGGAAGAAAGGCCATTCGCGATAGAGGTGCTGCAGGTGGTTGAGGTTGTGCTCGCCCCTGGCCACGTATTCTTGTAGGGCGGTGCCAACCCCATACCAGGCCGGCAAGAGAAAGCGGCTTTGCGTCCAACTGAATACCCAGGGAATGGCCCGCAGGGATCCGATGTCTTTTTGGCTACCGCTGCGGCGGGCGGGACGGGAGCTGATCTGCAGTTGGCTGATCTCTTCAATGGGGGTGACCTCGTGGAAAAACTCCACAAAGCCCTCCTGCTCGTAGACCAGGTTACGGTACACCTGCCGGGAGCGCTCCGCCAAGGATTCCATCAGGCGCGACCACTCGTGCAGATCGTTGGGGTAGGTGCGCAGTAGGCTGGCCTGGATCACGGCGCTGGTGACGGTTTCCAGGTTAAAAATGGCCAGATCCTGGAGGGAATACTTGGAGGCCAACACCTCTCCCTGTTCGGTAATTTTGATGCGGCCCCCCACACTGCGCCCTGGCTGAGCCAAGATGGCCTCGTAAGCCGGGCCCCCTCCACGGCCCACCGAACCGCCCCGGCCATGGAAGATTTGCAGCTTCACCCCGTAGGATTCGGCCACCGTCTGCAGGCGTTGTTGAGCCTTGTAAATCTCCCAGTTGCTGCTCAAAAAGCCGGAATCTTTGTTGCTATCGGAGTAGCCCAGCATCACCTCCTGTAGATTCCCCTGCTGAGCCAAGTACTGGCGATAGAAAGGGATCTCCAGCAACTGCCGCAAAACTTCCGGGGCCCGCTTCAGGTCTTCGACGGTCTCGAACAGCGGCACCACCGCCAGGGATCCGCGACCACTGATGGGATCGTAGAGCCCCACCTCCTTGGCCATCAGCAGCACCTCCAACAGGTCGCTCAACTGGCGGCTCATGCTGATCACATAGGTTTGGCAAATGGCCAAGCCGAATTCCTGCTGCATGCGGCGCAGGGTGCGAAAGGTGGCGATCAGCTCTGCTGTCTTATCGGAAAAGGCGATCTCCAGCGGTATCAGAGGCCGACGTGTTTGTAGCTCCTGCAGGAGAAAGGCGGTTTTTTCCTCTTCCGTCATCTCGTTGTAGGGACGCGGCAAAATGCGCAAGTACTCGAAAATCTCCGTGAGAGCGGCTTCGTGGTAGCTGCTGTCTTGGCGGATATCCAGATGGGCCAGGTGAAAGCCAAACACCTGTACCTGTTGAATGAGATGATCCAACTGACGGCAGGAAAGGCCGCTGTTTTTCAAGCTTTTCTGGATAAGCTGCAAGTCGGCCAGAAATTCTTCTGCGTTGGCATAGGCGTTGTCCACAGGGGGAGGGGTGGGCAAACAAGCGGAGTCGGCCAAGTTGCGATTGCGCTCCCGCGTCAACTCCAGCCGCCGCTGAATGTAGCTGAGCTTGAGGCGGTAGGGCTCTTGGCGGTATTGCAGCGAAAACGATTCGTAAACCTCAGGCATGAGGCGGTGATCCTGCTCAAGGGCATCCAGCAGTTGGCTGTCCACATCCCCCCAGTGCAGGGAAATGCTCAGGGTTTTGGTGAGAGCCTTCACCGATTCGATGTACTTGCCCAGGATGAGGTTGCGCTGATAGCGAGCCGTTTGCCAGGTAACATCGGCGGTGACGGAAGGGTTGCCATCCCGATCCCCGCCTACCCACGAGCCGAAGTTGCAAAATCCTGCCGGCGGCGGCTCGACGCTGGGAAAAGCCTTTTTCAAGCTGCGGCTGAGGTACTCGTGCAGCAGGGGGATGGCCTGAAACAACACCTCTTCAAAATAGTGCAAGGTGTAATCGACTTCGTTCAAAACAGTCGGCTTGGACTGATGCAACTCGTCGGTACGCCACCAAAGCAAGACTTCTTCCGCCATCTGTTCTTTTATCATCTGGGCCTGCAAAGGCTGGGTTTGTTCTGCCCAATCTAGTTGGCTGAGCAAGCGAGAGAAGGCCCGTTGCTTCTCGCGAATGGTGTGGCGGACGATCTCGGTGGGGTGGGCGGTAAAGACCATGCGAATGTGCAACTGCTCCAGCAATCTGCGCAGTAGGCCCGGCGGCACCCCTTGAGCCCGCAGGTAAGGGAACAGCCGTTCAAATTTTTCGTTTTCTCGCACGGTACGTTGTTGGCTATCCACCATGCGCATGTCCGAGTCTTCTGCCCGTTCGTAGTGCTGTTCAACAATGTTGATCAACTGGAAGAAGAGGGCAAAGGCCCGTGCCGTTTGGATGGTGGCGTCGAGGCTGAGGTACTCGATAATTTGTAGTACCTCTGGGATCGGGTACTCCAGGGCTTGTCCTTCTGGGGAACACATGGAACGCAGTCGCTGCAACAGATCCACCAGAGACTGACCGCACTCCTGTAGAATCACCGATTCCCAGAGTTCTTCCACCAATTGCAGGCGACGGTTCAACAGGTTGTTCCTGCGGTTGAAGGCTTCGTTGACTTGAAGGGAATGGGCCAAGGGATCCCGTTCCCCAAACAGGGATGCCTCCTTCAGCCCGTTGGCAGAACCCGCTGCCCCCTCTGCAGCGGTCAGGTGGGGGGAAGAGGTCATGAAGGCAGCTCCTAGAATAACCATCCCAATATTAGAGCCTGTTTGTCGAAACGGCAGATGTAGCAGGTATCACGCTCAGATTGCGGTCTTCTCCGCGTCGGATTTTGTAGTTGAGCCTACAAATTGCAAGAAAAAAGTGTTTTACCTTGCCGCAATACCGGTCTAACGCCTTGTTGACAGGAGTTCTGGTGGCTGCCACCCTGTTTATCAACGCACATCTACTGGATCCCGACCAGGGATTGGACAAAATCGGGCAACTGGGTTTTCACGTCGGTGGGGGATTTTTGTCTGCCGGCGGATGAGGCGGGGATCCGCTCAGGGGTGACCACGGTGGTGGAGGCGGGGATCACCTTCCCGGCGTTTTGTGCAACGGTGGCGTCAACTGCCCAGACGCGGGTTTATGCTTTGATCCTTCTCTGCTCTACATCGCCACTGCGGATTTCATCGCCCATCGCCTCAGGCTGGCCGTGGATCCAAAAAATCAAGATTTAGATCGGGCCAGAGCAGTGATCGAGACCCATCGCCAGGTGGTGGTTGGCCGCAAGGCTCGTCCCACCCTCAAGCTGGGAGAGAGGGAATCACCCACGCTCACTTCCGCTCTGATTCTTGGCGAAGAATATGCCTGCCGATCATGATTCATCTGGGCCGCTTCCCGATGGATGAGGTGTTGGATCCCTCAGATTTGTTGGATCGCCTGCGTTCGGGAGAGATTGTCAGCAACGAACAAAAGGCCCGCGCCCGCGACTACGCATTGCAGGTGGTAGAGCTAGAATCCAAGGCAATTGCAGCTTTCAACCGCAAGCTGGCAGCCTTGTCACTGCTTTGAGCCACTCTGGATTGGATGCCCATTTTGTGATCTCGGATCAGCAGTGGATGGAACGGTGTCTATCCCTGGCCCGTTCTACACCTCAGCGTCCCTCTCCCAATCCGCGGGTGAGTTGCGTGATCGTGCAGGGGGATCGGGTGGTGGGGGAAGGCGTTCATCCGGGGGCAGGGCAGCCCCATGCGGAGGTGTTGGCTCTGCAACAGGCGGGATCCCTGGCCAGAGGGGCAACGCTCTACGTCAACCTGGAGCCCTGCAACCACTATGGCCGTACCCCTCCCTGTACCGAGGCCATCCTAGCTGCCGGGATCCGGCGGGTGGTGGTGGGGATGCAGGATCCCAATCCCTTGGTGGCTGGCAAAGGGATCCGCCGCCTGCAGGAGGCGGGGATCGACGTGACGGTGGGAGTGCTGGAGCGGGAGTGCCAGGAGCTGAACGAGGGGTTTGCCTTCGCCATTGTGCGGCAACAGTGTTTCGGCCTGCTGAAATACGCCATGACCCTGGATGGCAAGAGCGCCGCCGCCACCGGCCACAGCCGCTGGATCAGCAACTCTCCGGCGCGGCAGTGGGTACACCAACAGCGGGCCTGGCATGATGCCGTCATCGTTGGATCCCGAACCGTTTGGCAGGATAACCCGCGCCTCACCTGTCGCCTGGCGGAGTTGCAGGGATCCCAGCCGTTGCGGGTGGTCCTCAGCCGTTCCCTGAACCTACCTCCCGTCGCCCATCTGTGGCAGGTGGAAGAAGCGCCGACGTTGGTGATCACAGAAGCTGTGGCAACCCATCCTTTGTGGGGATCCCTGGCCAAGCAGGGGGTGGAGCTGCTGCATCTGCCCCAAGTAACCCCCTCGCGGGCGGCACAGGTGCTCTTTCAGCGGGGGTGTCTGAGTGCCCTCTGGGAATGCGGGGGCACGCTGGCCTGGGCAGCCCTCAAAGATGGGGCGATCCAGAAAGTAGCCGCCTTCATCGCTCCCAAGATCCTAGGCGGAGCCGCTGCGCCAACCCCGGTAGCAGGGGAGGGGATCCCTGATGTCAACCAAAGCTGGCAACTGGTGGAGCCGCGGCTGGAGACCTTGGGGGATAACTGGTTGATCATCGGAAAGATCTCCTCTTCAGTTGGCCACAGTAACCTACTAAAGTGACCAGCTTTCGATTGCCATACAGGGAGCTTCAGGTTTCTGAACGAACAGGCTGATATCTGTTCAATGTAAATGGATATACTCATCAGAAAAACACGGCATTTCTGCAAAGTGGGGTTCAGAATTGAGCTCAATTGTGCTAGGCTGGTCAATGTTTTGGGGGGTCAATTGACGTTTTGGTAAGGTCAGCAAAATCAAGCTGTAGGGATCTATCGAGATTTTCCTGAGGTGAGCCTTGCAAACGGCAACGACGAAGACTCTAGCCTCTTTGTCCAGCCCTTCTTTGCTTGCCCAGTGAGCGGCTTGAAAGTCGTCCTATCTCATTTTCAAGTACAAATCCCAGGATAAGGAAGGGCATTGTGTTGAATCTTTTTGCCAGCCTGCTGTTTGCATCCGCTTTCCTCAGTCCATCGGGAAACGTCGTCATCGAGGGGGATCCAGGGGAGTGGGTTTTCGCCGATCATCAAGTCCTAGAAGGGGTTACTCTAACCCTTCTCACACGGCCCGGAGAGAGCTTGGCCTCTTGGAGAGAGATGCTCTCCGTCATGGACGTTCATGTCGAGGGATCGCCGCGCTTTCTTGCCAACCACATGCGGGACAACCTCCTGGCCAACTGTCCCCAAACGACTTGGGAGTTCCATCGGGAGAGCGAAGAAGATGTGCTCTACGAGTTTCGCAGTGCTGGCTGTCGTGGAACGGTGAGTGGAGTTGAGGAACATGAGATTGGCCGGATCACCCGAGGCCCAAGCGGCAGTGTGCGCATTGCCTACGCCGCCAAGCCCCAGATGATGCCTGAACTGCGAAGCCGCTGGCTGAACTTACTGGGCAGCGAGGTGGGGACAGCTCAGGGTTTTCCCATTCGCAACCTCAGCGGGGCGATTGCACAGCCTTCTTCCCCGGTTTCGGAAGCCCCAACCGTAGAGCGGCAGATCGCCCGGTGGCTGCAGGAAGCAACCGATGCCCTGAAGCAGCAGGAAGATTTGCTGGCCGAGCTGGATCGCCTAGGTCAGGAAGCGCAGGCGGATGCCCGTGCCTACAGCCAAGGAACCCCCAAAGAGGCGGGGCTAAGGACAATCGGCCTGTACCGAGGTCGGGGGGACGGCAGCCCTGGCGAGGCCACAACCGAGTTCAAGACCACTGACACCTTGATCTGGGCCATCTTGCCGGTGGGCAACCTTCCTGCCAACGCCAAGGTGGAGATGCTCTGGTACTACGAGGGCGGAGAAGCTGGGGGCGAGCAACTGATCCGCAGGCTAGATGTTCCCTGGGATCCCTTGGCCGATACCGTGCGAGGCTTTCTGAGCTTCAGCCAACCCTACACCGGGCGCTACCGCGTCGAGATTCATGTCAACGGCGAGAAGGTGGGAGTTGGCCGCTTCACGATCCGGTAGTCTTGCGCTGGTTCCCAACTCTCCCTCTGGGAGAAAGGCTGGGGGTAGTCGCGTCAGCGGCGCGGAGCGCTCAGCCACCCCCCGAACTGAGAATGGTCGCGAACATGAAGGTACACAAGTCTTCTCGGCGGAGTACCGTTCATCGCCATTTGGCCATTTTCACACAGTGAAGACCGCTGTGCTGGGATCCAGAGGGGGGCTTGCTATCCTCGACGGGTTCTGCTGACAGGCCTGGCTTTGAGGTTGTAGATAAGGCTGGTGCGGTATTGCAACAGCAAATTGCGCAGATAAAGGGGCAAGTTGCGTCGGTAGAGGGAGCGGGTTTTGCGGTAGATAGACTTGCTGCGCCGGTTAATTGCTTGGCTGCGCCGCTGCAAAGAGGTTTGGAGTGGACGTTGGAGTGCCAGGGATCCGGGCACACGCATCAACCTTGGCCGTACCATATCCCCCCTCGAGAGCGGCGTTGAAAGTTGGATCCAGTGTAGGGGATCCTCAGGGAAGCAGCCGCCAGCGGGTCAGCCTATTCTGCAGGTGGTCTGCCCAGCTTGCCGAGATCCCGGCAAAAGCTTCATCCCTCTCCAGATCTTGCAGCAACTGCCGACCCAGAGGTGCCAGACGATACCGATCCGTGATCCCCTGCCCATCCACTTCCCGCCGCAACAGCCCCACCTGAATCAGCCACATCAGCTCCTGATCCACCCGCATTTCCGATAACGGGCGTCGGCTGTAGCCCGCTTGAACGCCCGCCCAACCTGCAATCTTTGCCGGCGGGATCCCTTTTGTGCTCATGGCCTGCAGCAAGGGCAACCGAAAAGGGCTGCAAATCCAGGCACGCCAAGCCCTTCTGTACACTGACTCAGAGTCATGGAGCATGAGGGACAAGGGGAGTCCTTATGTTCTTATTCAATTCTGTCAATGGCCGTTGAGCAGCAGGCTTGTTACAATAAATTACGATATGTTGATCATCCTTGCCATTGTTGTCCTCCTGGGATTCTGGGCGCTGCGCTTGATGGAGCAGGCTTTTCAGAGTCAGGAGTTCTCGCGCATGTTGGCAGGGACACTGGTGGCTGTGGCTGCCGGCGGCGTCTTGACCTGTTACTTTCTGATGAGCGATACCCTTCAGATGTTGTTTCATCTGCAAGCGCAGTCCCCCTCTTCCTACTCTCAAGATCTGCTCTCCGATTTGAGCTGGCTTGATCAGTAAATGGGCGGTCATGAGCTACACCAATGCAGTAGCTCCGCTAGCGAGGTTGTGACGCAGCTTTTATAGTCGTTTTAAGCCGGAATGAAACATTTCCATCTAGCTCCCCTCTCTTGCTGGGGGTAGGGCGGCAGCGGAGAACGCTTAGGGAGTGTTTCAATCTAGTTTGAAATGGAAGGCCAAAGTATCTGGGGTTATGGCATCCTCCTGCATCCGCAAGGATGGAGTAGCAAGACCTGCCGCCCGCTTGCCAACAGTGAGCGGGAGAAATCCTGCAAGCTGTGAAAAAATCCGTTGACTTGAGCCGTGGGAAGAATGTCAATGGGCCAATTGGGTTGCCAGCCAGGCTCGGATGCTTCGGATCATTTGGTGGTTGGGGGCCAGTAGGTTCTGGTAGATCAACTGTCCAAAAGCATCGATGGGGCTGAACTCTTGCCCGACTTGGAAAGGGTAGCTAAAACCCAGTGGAGTGAGGTGATCCCCCTCGAGATGCTGCCACTCGGTGTGGCCTTGATACTTGCGGCAAAGCTGCTGGTAGAGCAGAGGAATGTCGTCAATATCATCCTGTCGAAATTCTACGAGCAGGTTGTGTCTAACCGGATACTGCTCCTCAATTAAGCGGTTGGTTTCTGCTGGGGAAGGCTCGAACTCTAACCACAGATTCACAGGTGGCGAGGAGGATCCCATCCACATCCGCCACAGATCGGCAAGCTGTTGTTGAGGCCAAGCTTGAGCCAACAGCCGCAGCAATGGCAAAGCCCGATCCAACCCAGCGTTGCTGTAGGCCAGAAAAATATTGCCTCGCCGACGGGATCCCAGAGAAGGAACGGCTAGACAAGCGAGGATCTGCAACTTACAGCCCAGGCTATGACCCAAACCAAACAGGGGCAACTCCAGCAAACCCTTGCTTTGCAGGCTTCTGTGCAAAGATTGGGCTGCGTTGAGCGCCAGTTGGGCGTGATCGATATCGGTGGTGTAGGGGGTGGCAACAACGGCCATGCCCATACGGGCCAGTTCTTCCAGCAGGCGGCTGTAGAACACTTGCGGGGCAGCTCCCACAAAAGCTCCACCCAGAAAGTGAACGACGGCGCGGGGTTGAGGGGGCAGAAGGAACCAAGTATGCCCATCGGTTTGCCAAGTTGGTGCCATGGTGTTGCAACCTCGCCTGCGAGTTTGTTGAAGCTTTCCCCATAACCCAGCGCTCGGCAGATCCCACTTTGCCCACTTTACGCCGGTTCCCCGCGCTGGCCAGCCCCTGGAACTCATCCTAATGGACATCTTGCCCAGACATGGGGATCCCCAGTTAACTTCTGATGCAGCAGGCAAAACTGATACATTTACGCTGAACACTGCTGACCATTACTGCTCAACGGTGCAGCGATAGCATTCTGTCCATTACTGAACAGAAAGGCGGTATCCCGCAAAGCTCTGAGCATAACACCCAGAGCGCCTTGCCAATCTCGTGGTAGCCTATGGTTGCACTTGGGGCATCTAAACACCTTTGCGCCACCCAACTTGGTGTGGATGTGCCCGCACTTAGTACAGGTTTTGCTGGTGTACGCTTCCGATACTTCCACGACAACCACGTTTTTCTTTTGGGCTTGAAACTTCAGGAACTGCTTGAACCGGTAGTGCGCCCAGGTGAGCATCGCCCTTGCTGTCTTGCTACCAAACTTCCTCCCCGCCTTGGCAACCATCTTGGCTGACTCGAAAGTAGGGAGGAATATCAATCGGTAGTTATCCGTTAGGAACGCCGCTACCTTGCGATGGCACTCGTCCACCAAGTCCCTGATTCTCTCCCGCAGACGAAACGCCGCTTGCCGCATTCGCCTACGCTTGGGCCTCGGCGCTTTACTCAGCCTAGACTGCAGATCGTCTAGGTGGTAGCACAGCCGAGCGATTCTGCCAAAGTCTCCCTTGGCGATATCTACAAAACCTGCCCCATCAAACCCTGTAAAGAAACTTCTTACTCCAGGGTCAAGCGCAACAACCCCCTTTGCTAATGAACACTGCTCGTTCACGGGCTCAGGGAAGATGGCATACCATCTGTCTTTCACCCGCATTAGCTCAGTTCCGCGCGCCCATTCTCTGGGCATCTCCTCGGATGCACGAAACGCCAAACCTCGGGTGAGTTTCGGATACCACGTTCCATTGCGAAAGTTGCCGGCGTTGAACTGCAGCGTATGCGACCTGTCCCGCACACTGCGAAACCTCGCGTCTTTGCTTCGGCGGAACGCCAACCACGCCTCGACGACCGCGTTCTGCTTGATGTGGCAGGGGGCGTCCTTCACCCACCCGGGCAGGTCTGAGCGCAGGATGATGTCCCGCAGCTTTCTGGCCGTTCTTGGAGCACCATGCTGACGCTGATAGGCAGTCGCCTGGTTGTAGCAGTACCGGCACGCCGCCTGCCAATGCTTCCAAATCTTAGCCAACGCCGGTTCCGGATAAATCCGTATCTTTCTCGATTGCAGCCCGATATTTTCTGAGTCCGTAGAGCCGACTACTGAAGCAGTGCAGGATGGTGAGGATATCCTCAACCAGTTCCTGTTGGGGAGAAAGGTGATCGTCGTCGAGAACCAAGACCTCGCACCCGTATTGACGGCAGTACCACTCAACGAACTCAAATCCAAACCGGCAGAGTCGATCCCTGTGAGCGACCACAATTGTTCCGACATCTCCCGCACGAACTCGTTCCAATAAGGCAAGGAACTTCGGTCTTTTGAAGTCGAGACCGCCGCCAACCTCTCCGACCACTTCGGCTCCAGGATAGAGGTTAACCAGTCTTGCAATCTGTCTCTCCAAGTCTGGCTTCTGCCCTCGGCTGCTAACTCGGGCATACAAAACGACTCGTTTGGCTTTCTTTGGCGTTCTGATGTAACTGTCGAGGTCATACCTTCTTGCCCTACCAGATGGCGTACGTATTGCTTTGATCCAACCTTTCTGCTCCCATCGCCTCAAAGTGTGGAGACACACCCCGAAATAGTCGGCCGCTTCTCTCGGTTTTACATACCTAGCCATACCAAGCAGTCATGCTGAACATGCTATACATTATTTCCAGTATAGTCCAGCGTATCATTGACTAGAGCCTTGCTCTGCCCCGCCTCAGACTGAGGTTCTAGCACCGAAGGGTAGTGCGCTACACTCGCCGAGATTGGGTTTTGAGTGTAGGATCCCTGCCCAAAAGTTGCTGCGGCTGCTATGACTAGGGCAGTGGGTGGTGAGGGATCGTGATGAAGACTTCACAGCTTGCAAAAGGATGCCTGCTGATCGATTGTCGGGGCTTTGATGAAAAGACGATAAACCTGTTTTTGGCACCTGGGCCCGATCCCTATCGGGAAACAGAAGAATTTCTCCTGGACTGCGAGATGCGGGCAGATGAGCTGCCCCGTTATCTGCGGCGGGCCTTGCTGGAGTTTCAGTTGTATTCCAATTCGGAAGGGATCCTGCTGCTGCGGGGCTTGCCCGTGGATCCCGGACTAGACCATACCCGCACACCGGCTCTGGCGCAGCGCTCTGAGGAGAAAACCACTTTTGTCAGCGAACGCTGCTTGGCGATGATCGGCAGCCGCTTGGGGCATTTGGTCTCCTACATCCAAGAAAAAAACGGGGATTTGTTTCAAAACTTGGTGCCTACTCCCGACAGCGAAGAGGTGCAATCTTCCGAGGGATCCCGCACTCGGCTACAGTTTCACCGCGAGACGGTTTTTCATCCCCACTCACCGGAGTTTTTGCTGCTGTTTTGCCTGCGCCCCGACCATGACCGTGTAGCGGAAACCACCTACGCCAGCATCCGCCATGTCCTGCCTTTGCTGGGAGAGCGAGAGCGGGAGCTGCTGTTTGAACCCCTGTATCGCACTGGCATCGACTACTCCTTCGGCAACCGGCAAGCCCTGATCAATGGACCCATTTTGCCGGTGCTGTATGGCCGTCGAGAGGATCCCTTCTGGAACTACGACGAAGACCTGATGGTGGGGCTCACCCCCGAAGCCAGTCTGGCTCTAGAAGCCCTGAGGAAGGGAATCCACGCTGTCTACCGAGGCATCAAGCTGGAAACAGGGGATCTGCTCTGTATTGACAATCGCCGCACCGTTCACGGACGGACTGCCTTCTCTCCCCGCTACGATGGCTTCGACCGCTGGATCCAGCGCTCATTTGTGGTGCGGGATCTCGGCCTTTCGGCAGGGGATCGCCATCCCGGTGAGCGCATCATTCGCACCGCCTTCGCAACAGATGATGAGGCCCAAGCTGCCCTCAATGGGGAGCAGGTCTGTCTCAGAAGATCCTGAGAAGTTCGCAGACTTCAGCGCCATCCATAGCTCAAGTCCGTAAAAGTACTATTGGCGATTTCCCCGAAAGGGTTTGGATGAGTCGCCCCAGATTCTGATGTCAAAATACGTGATCCTCACGATGGCTATCGCAGAGCGTTTCCAGCATTCTAGGCTTATGAGCCAAAGCCATCAATTCTTCTCACGATTGCGAGGTTAAGATGAGCATTCGCCAGATCATCGATGAGGTTTTACAATCTTCGGTTTTAACTCTGCAGCAGGAGTCCAGCATTAACCAAATCCTCTGGGAAAAAAACTATGATCTATCTGATCTAGAGGCTTTGGATAAGCTGGTGGAAGCCATTTTGCGCCAAGAGGTAAGGGCTGCTTCCGATCCCTGCTAGAAACCTAGCCTTGCTTGCAAACGACGGCAGATCTTGCTCAAAACTTACACACTTACACAACGCACAACTGAGAGCAATTGTGCATGCTCCTAGCATGAGTCGGGATGAGATTCCAATCTCTCGACAATTTCCCGGATTAAATGCTCATCAGAGCGATTGATCTCGGGGTGGAAAGGCGCCTGTTTTAAGTAGCGCTTGAGATCCTGGCAGGCTTGCTGCCAACGGCCCAACTGATAATACAACAGCCCGCGATCCCTTAGGTGGGGCAAGGATTCAGGGATCAACAACAAGATCCGTTCCGCTGCTGCCAAAGCGGGTTCCAGTTCGGCGCGGCTCAGATAAATTTGCTTGAGGTTGTTGAGCAAGCGTACCAAGATCAGGCGGGGAGGGGTGGGGCGTAGGTGGTGTTCTTGGAAAGGGATCCCAGGCCCGTAGATTTGCGACAAAAGCTCTTGACAATCTTCTGGAAATAAAATCTCCCCCTGCTGAAAGGGATCCACAAAAATCTCGGCGCCTGCAAACAGGGGCCGGATTAAAAAGTGGCCGGGCATGCCCACTCCTGCCATGGGAAAATCGATCCGCCGCGCCAGCTCTAGATAGATCAGCGACAGCGTAATCGGGATCCCGGTGCGCCGATCGATCACTTCGTTCAAAAAGCTGTTGCGTGGGTCGTAATAATCTTCGCGATTGCCACGAAAGCCCAGATCCTCAAAGAGATAGTGATTCAAGATCTTGATGACCCGCAGGGGATAACGCTCCGGGGGAAGGCGCTCTTGCACCTCTGCGGCCATCTCATCCAGAGCGGCCACATACTCTTCCACCTCCAGATCGGGATAGGCTTCTTGGGCAATCCAGAGGGCCGCCCGACCCAGATCGATGGGCTCCGATTGGATTTCAAGGGCAAAGCGTTGACGGGCAGCAGGAATGCTCATGAAATGTTAAATATTAAATATTGAGGTTCTTTGCAAGGATCTCGGTTAGAACAGCAGCGTGCAAAAGCTGGTCAACAGCAAGGTCACCGCCGTCAGGAGCAGGCTAAAGCTCCAAAGCCGCAAAGCGGCAAGCAGCAGGATCCCGATCACCCAAATCAGCAGAGCATTCCAATAGGGTCGGTTGGGGGCTTTGGACACATTAATTTTCTGGAAGAAGGGCAGCAGGATGAACGATACATCCAACAACAGGCGCGGCAGCCGCAAATTGTCCGGCAGCGGCAGATCTCGCACCGCCAAATAAAGCAGCCCCCAGCTCAACAAAAGCGGGATTAGGAGCAGATAGTTGGATTCGGCCAGCAGGGGTCGATCCACCACCAGCGGAAACAGAGGGCTGATCCCCCAGAGCAGATAGAGGTAAAAGTTGAAGTTCAGCAGCGGCTGTAGCAGAGGGGGCACCTTGAAGCGTTGACCTTGGGATCCGATCCCGTTTACCTGAGCTGCGATTTTCTGGCCCAGGGATCCACCTTTTTGAGGGGTTTGCGCTGCCGGAGCCGCCCGCCAACCGCAGTGGTCGCAGTAGGGAGACTTGAACCGGTAGGCTGGGATCGGCTTGCCACAGGAAGGGCAACGTTGGATCGGACGAGGTTGAGAACTGGAAGCCATGACCACCCCGCGGTACTTCTGCCTTAGCATGCCCCAATGGCTCTCAGTTTACTCCCAGGGCAAACGACAATGTAATACAGGCTGCCCCCAAAGCCGCGCCGGCCATGACCTGAACGGGAGTGTGCCCCAGCAATTCTTTCAGGTAGGGTTCTGGAAAACGGTCGGCGCCCTTTTCTTCAAACCATTCTTCCAGGAGGCGATTCAGCACCCGCGCCTGTTTTCCGGCGGCTTGGCGGATCCCCGCGGCATCGTACATCACCACCAATGCGAAAACCACCGTCGCGGCAAACAGCAGGCTGTCCCAGCCTTCCTGCATCCCCACCCCAATGGACAAAGCCGTCACCAACGCTGCGTGGGAGCTGGGCATTCCCCCGGTTTCCACCAAGACTCGCAGGTTAACCTTGCCTGACCGCACATAGGAAAGGATCAGCTTGATGGCTTGGGCCAACACACTGGCCAGCAAAGCAACCCAGAGGACATGATTGGCCATCAACTGTTGCAGCATACGGCTCTCCAGCACAGACATGCGAGCAGGGTCTCCAGGGATCCCATCTGATCTTGTCCCCTTGTCCTGTCCTAATGCTGACGGCGAGTGATGAAATCTGCCAGAGCCAGCAGCGGCTCTGCCCGCGATCCATAGGGGCGCAACGCTTCCTTGGCCGATTGAATCAGCTCCTCGGCTTTTTGCCGGGAGGCCTCTAGGCCCAACAAGCTGGGATAGGTGGCTTTGGCGGCAGCTTGATCCTTGCCTGCCGTTTTGCCCAGTTGCTCGCTGGTGGCGGTGATGTCCAAAATGTCGTCCACAATCTGAAAGGCCAAGCCAATATCGCGGGCGTAGCGGCTCAGGCGGTCCAGCAGCTCCTCATCTCCCCCCGCCAGGATCCCTCCCGAAACCACCGAGACTTCCAATAGAGCGCCGGTTTTGTGGCTGTGAATGTACTCCAAAGTTTCCAGGGAAATGGCTTTGCCCTCCGACTCCAGATCCACCACCTGCCCCCCTACCAACCCGGTTGCAGCCACAGCATGGCCAATGCGGGCGATCACCTGTAACACCAACTGCGGCGGTACCCCCTGAGTTTGGCTGGCAATGTGCTCAAAGGCAAAAGCCAGCAGGGCATCTCCCGCCAAGATGGCAATGTCTTCGCCGAACACCTTGTGGTTGGTGGGTTTGCCGCGGCGAAAGTCGTCATTGTCCATGGCCGGCAGATCGTCATGGATCAGCGACATGGTGTGGATCATTTCCAGGGCACAGGCGGTAGGCAGAGCCTGCTCCACAGTGCCGCCGGCCAACTCGCAAGCAGCCAGACAGAGGATGGGCCTGAGGCGCTTCCCCCCTGCCAATAGGCTGTAGCGCATCGCCTCGTAAATGCGCTCCGGATAGGCGGGAACCAAAGCTGCAGAGAGAGCTTCTTCCACCTGTTGCTGACGCTGGCTCAGGTAGGCTTTCAGGTTAAAGGTTTGAGCAACCAAGCGGGGTTTCCTCTCAACTCGGCAATGGGGGGATCCTTGTCGAGCCGTTCTTCAACAGACTTGTCAGGTGTCATTATCTCATGTCCACTTTAATTGGGGATCCCAGCCCAGAGGCCAAAAGGGTAAGAAGTAACAGCAAGTTGCAGCCGATGAAGAAACTGCAGGGATCCTGAGCCGCCAACTTGCGGTTGCTGTCGCCACAATGTCAGGATTCATAAGGATCTTTAGCCGGATTGCCCTCCTATGTCCCACTCGCCTGTTCAGCTCAGCGCCACCTCCTCCACCGCCAGCGGTGCGGAGCACTTGGGTGACCGTTTGCTGCGGGCGGCCCGAGGGGAAGTGCTGGATCGCCCTCCAGTTTGGATGATGCGCCAGGCGGGTCGCTACATGGCGGCCTACCGCGAGCTGCAAAGCAAGTACACCTTTAAGCAGCGTTGCGAGATCCCGGAGCTGGCCGTCGAGATCTCGTTGCAACCGTTTCGGGCCTTTGCCCCTGATGGGGTGATCCTGTTCAGCGATATCCTCACCCCCCTTGAGGGCATGGGCATCCCCTTTGAGCTGGTGGAGCATCAGGGGCCAATCATCGACCCGCCGATTCGTTCCCAAGCCCAAATTGAACGCATCCGCCTCCTGGAACCGGAAGAAAGTCTGCCCTTTATCAAGACCATTCTCAGCACCCTGCGCCGCGAGGTGGAAGGGAAAGCAACGCTGCTGGGGTTTGTCGGCTCCCCCTGGACTCTGGCCTGCTATGCTGTGGAAGGGCGCAGCTCCAAAGATTACGCCCACATCAAGAGCTTGGCCTTCGCGCAGCCGCCATTGCTGCATCAGTTGCTGAGTAAGCTGGCCGACAGCATTGCCCGCTACGTGATCTACCAGATCGAGGGCGGTGCCCAGGTGGTGCAGTTGTTCGATACTTGGGCCGGCCAGCTCAGCCCAGCCGATTACGAGTGTTGGGCCTTGCCCTACCAAAAGCAAATTGTGGATCAGGTGAAAGCTCGGTATCCGCAGGTGCCGCTGATCCTCTACATCAACGGCAGCGCCGCTTTGCTGGAGCGGGTGGGCAAAGCCGGCATCGACGTGTTCAGCCTCGATTGGATGAGCGACATGGCAGAGGCCAGGGCTCGCCTGGGATCCCTGGCGGTGCAGGGCAATCTGGATCCGATGGTATTGCTGGGATCCCCGGAGTTCATCCGGCAGCGCACCCTAGAGGTGATTCGAAAAGCCGGATCCCGTGGGCATATCATGAACCTGGGCCACGGCATTCACCCAAGCACTCCAGAGGCCAATGTCCATTACTTTTTCGAGACGGTGCGCCAGTCGGCAGAGCTCCTAAAAGCCCTCTAGCCCAACAGGCAGTGGGAACCCCTCTTCCCTGAGGTGTTTTTGCTCAAGGGCTGTACAGCCATCCCTAGGGATCCCCGGTGTACATCAGCGTCATCATTCCCACCTACAACCGCCGTCCCATTTTGGAGCAGTGTCTGCGGGCCCTGGCGCAGCAGCAGCCCGGCCCCTACGAGGGCTACGAGGTGGTGGTGGTGGACGATGGCTCCACCGATGGCACAGTGGAATGGCTGCAGAACAACCCCGTTGGCTTGCCCCAGTGGAAACTGTTGCAGCAGGAGCACCGCGGCCCCGCCGCTGCCCGCAACCTGGGGTTTCGCCACGCCCAGGGATCCCTCATCGTCTTTATCGACAGCGACCTGGTGGTGGTGGATCACTTCTTGGCCAGCCACGCCCAGATGCTGCGGCGGCACGGCGTTACAGGGGATCCCCGCTCCCCCCACGAGGCCAAGGTCTTCACCTACGGGCGGGTGATCAACACGAGCAATTTTCAGGATCCCCGCTCCGAACCCTTCAAGCCCACCGATTTTTCGGCAGCCTTTTTCGCCACCGGCAACGTGGCCATTGCCCGCCATTGGTTGGAGCTGGCCTGCGAAACCCCCGCCGGCCCCTTTGACGAGCGGTTTCACCTCTACGGCTGGGAAGACCTGGAGCTGGGGGTGCGGCTAAAACGTTTGGGCCTGCGCCTGGTCAAGTGCCCCCAGGCCACCGGCTACCACTGGCATCCGCCCTTTGAGCTGCAGCAGATCCCAGGATTGATTGAGCGGGAACGGCAGCGGGGCCGCATGGGCATTCTCTTTTACCAAAAACACCCCACCTGGGCCGTGCGCCTGATGATCCAACTGACGCCCCTGCACCAATTCCTGTGGGGCCTTTTATCCCTGGGGGGCTGGCTGAACGAGAAGCGGGTGGAACCGCTGCTGCGCTGGTTGATCCGGCATGGCCGCTCGCAGTTGGCCTTGGAGCTGTGCCGGATTTTTTTCCTCAACTGGTACAACGTGCAGGCCGTTTACGAAAGCTACAGAGCGATGAAGGCGCGAAATAAGGGGATCCACTCGGCTTGAGCTGCCACCAGGGCGGGGTAAGTGAGTCGGCCATAATCCTTGCCGGGAATGAGAGGCTGGCCGGGATCCGGATCGGCACAGCTCAGGGGTTCCCAAACGGCGCCGGCCCCCTTGACAATGACCCACACTGCCGCCACATCCCAGATCTTGGGCGAGCGTTCTACCGCCCCCAAAAGGCTGCCACCGGCCACCGCCAGCAGGTTGTAGGCAGCGCCCCCCAACATCCGCGCTTTGCAAGGGAATTGCGGGCTAATCCAATGGCTGCTGCGGGAACAGAAATTGAACAATTGGTTGGGGCCGGGTGAGGCGGTGCTAGGACGGATTGGCTGGGGACAGGCGGGATCCCGGTCGTGGCGGGTGAGAAAAGCCCCTGCCGCTGCATCCCCAGGAAACCGAGGCCAATAACCGTAAAAAGTCTGGCGGATGGGCGGCAGATGGACACAGCCAAACACCGGCACGCCCCAATGCAGCAAAGCCAAGGAGCTGCCCCAAATGGGGATCCCACGGGCAAAATTGGTGGTGCCATCCAAAGGATCCACTACCCAACACCACTCCTTCTCGGGAAAAATGTGGTTGGATTCCTCGCTCAGATAACCGTGATCGGGGTAGGCAGCGGCAATGGCCCCTTGAAAAGCGCGATCTGCCCACTGGTCAGAAGAGGTTACCAAGCTGCCGTCGGCTTTTAAGGACTCCGTCCCGCTGGCGCGAACCGTAGGGTGGGCCTGGCCAAAGTCTGCCAAGAGCTGGGATCCCACGCTGGCCGTAGCCTGCAAGGCAAACTCGGTAACCTCCAGCCAGAAAGGGGATAGAGCAGCAGTTGCAGAAGGAGCACTCATGCCCCAATCCTAGCGGGATCCCTGGCTTTTGGGGTGGAAAAGGGGTCGCAATGGCAGCGGATCCCTCACCAGCAGGTTTTAAGCCCCTAAGCTGACTAGAATCATAGGTAAACTCCCCAGCTGGCCACCCTCCTCCATGAACCAGCGCCTGATTGGACAACTGATTGGCAACCGCTACCGGCTGACCCGCCACATCAGCGAGGGTGGCTACGGCAATGTGTTCGAGGCGGTGGATACCCAGCTCAATGACGAGCTGGTGGCCGTCAAGTTGTTGCGCCCGCCGCCCCCGGACATGGGCCCAGAGTACTACCAGCAACTGCAGCAACGCTTCATGGATGAGGCCAGGGTCAGCGCTCTATTGGGCGAGCACCCCAGCATCGTGCAGGTGCGCTCTTACGGCCTGTACCAAAACCAGCCCTATCTGGTGATGGAGTACCTGAATGCCAAACCCTACAGCGGCCAGGGGTTGGACTATGTGCTGGCTCGGGAAGGCCCCCTGCACCCAGAGCGGGTGGTGAACTTGGCTCTGCAGATTTGCTCTGCCCTGCACCACGCCCACAACTTTCAGATGGATCTGGGCAAGCACTCCATTCGCGGCGTCATCCACCGCGACATTAAACCCAGCAACATCTTTGTGCAGAAAGGGCCCGATGGGAAAGAGCGGGTCAAGATCCTGGACTTCGGCATTTCCAAGCTCATGGGGGAGACCTCTCGTGGCCTGACGCAGACGGGCTATTTTTTGGGCACGATGGTCTACGCCTCGCCGGAGCAAATGCGCGGAGAAAAGCTGGATGGCCGCTCCGACATCTACTCGCTGGGGGTGGTGCTGTACGAGCTGTTAACTGGTGCGTTGCCCTTCGAGCCGGATACCGACACCTTGCAAGGCTGGTACCACGTCCACAACTTTCAAAAGCCCCGCCCCTTCCAAGACCACAAGCTAGCCCACCCCATCCCCGCTGCCCTGGAGAAGGTTGTCCTCCAGTGCCTAGAGAAAGACCCTGCCCTCCGCCCGGCCAACATGGAAGTGCTCGGCCAGCAGCTACAGGCTGTCTATGGAAACAAGATCGCCCCTCCTGCCCCGTTCATTCCCTCAAGTTCATCTCCTGCATCTCCAGGTGTTCGTCCCCAGCGGATCCCGACCGGATTTGGCCAGCCGACTTCCCAACAGCCGATGGGTCGAGCCGCCCCAGACGAGGAAGAAAAGCTACAACGGGCGGTAAGGCTGATCGAGGCAGGCGAGTACAAGATGGCCGTCCATTTGCTCAACGAGCTGATCCAGAGCGCCCCCAACGAAGCCCGCTACTATCTCTACCGCGGTCTGGCCCACCAACGACAGGGGCATTGGGGCCTTGCCCAGATGGACTATCAAGGGGTGCTGCGGCTGGAACCGGGTAACCCTTCAGCGGAACAGGGACTGCGCGAGGTAGAGCAGAAAGTTGGGCAAGAACATGTCAACAGCAAGTCCGGCTCTCATCTGTTGGATGCACCCCTGAATGCACCCCGCCTGGGCAAAGGGTCGGCGTTGAGTTGGCTCTTGGCCAATTTGGGGGCGGCTGGGATCGGCTACCTGGGGCTGGGGGCATCAGCGCCTCTGCTGGCGGCTTTGGGATCACTACAAGAAGCGGTGGCTGGAGCCGGCCTTGGCTTCCTGATGGGGCTGCTACAGTGGGCGGTGTTGCGGCGGCAGGTTTCGGTGGGATGGGTGGCTGCAACTTTGCTGGCCACGGCTTTGGGCTGGGCGGCGGCGGATTTCCTCGCTCCCCAGGTGGGGGTGGCAACCTCTGCTTTTAACCCGACGGATCCCTGGCTCCAAAATGTCTTGCAGGCAATGGGAGATGCGCTGCGCGGTTTGCTGGTGGGGGTCGGCGTTGGTGGGCTGCAATGGGCCTTGTGGTCTCAGCGCTGGAAAGGTAGCCGGGCTTGGATCTTGGCGGCAGTTGCCGAAGGGGCAGGATCGGCTCTGTTGATGGGTTGGCTGCTGGACAATACTACCTTGAACAGTTGGCTGCTGCTGATCGTGGGGCTACTGGCCAACACGCGCCCCCTTAGCGCAATGGTGCTTTTGAATTTGCGCCGGATCCCTCCTGTTCAAAGTCAACAACAAGCCCCTTAGCCCACAGGGATCCCATCTGAGTTCTCTCTCTCAAGAAGAGGGAAAGACAGGAATCAAAACCGCTCATTATTTTTCTCACGATTTTTCTCACGGTTACCGGGGAGCGCCGTGAGATCCCCAGCTCAGAGCTACGCGACTGGTTGTAGGGAGTAGGGTCGTTTGAGCTACTGAGAAAAGCCCTATGGCCCTGTGCATGCAATGTTTTGGGTGTGGGCCACTGTCCTGGCCTAAATTTCAAGAGGGCAAGGATGCACGCTATAGAGGAACTTTCTAGCGGAGCTATTGCACCGGCTAGTGTCTCATTGCCATTTGAATTGACTATAAGTGCTGCTGCAAAACCAGGAACCAGAATCCTCGCCCGGCGAGTATGTTATGACTCTGAGCTGGAAGCTGTTTTCGAGTAAAACTCACGCATTTCTGTAAACCACTCCAATCGCGAGGGATCCCAGGTGTAGAACATGTGTCCGCCGCGATAATGACGTAGGGTGAGGTTGGCCTTCAACCGCGGATCCAACTTCATCAAATCCACCAGGTGATTCGAGGCAAAGTAGGGCGTGACCAGGTCGTAAAAGCCATGATGAATGCTCACCCGCATGTGGGGGTTGAGGGCCATGCTGCTGCGCAGCTCGTCCATTGCCCCGATGAATCCTTGCTTAAACTCTCCTTTTGGGGTGAACCGCCAGGACTTGAACACCTCCAGGTTCAGTAGGTGATAGGTCAACTCCGTTTCCACCTGCAAGGTCTCTCGCAAGTGGCTGTTGATGGCTGCCGTGAACAGGCGATCGATCCCATCCAAGGTGGGATCGGATCCCTCGAAGGTAGGCCGATCCGGAAAGGGATCCACCGTGGTTACAGAAGCATCGTAGAGCCCCAGCACCAGTCGCTGCGACCGCAACAGCTCGCGGGCAAAACTGGCGATATCGATCCGCCCGCCTTTGTGGGCTACATATTCTGGAGATAGGCCGATCCCTGCTGCCATTTCCTGATACACCGCTTGCCGTTCTGCCTCTGGCATTGCCTCCCCCATGGCCAAGAGGGGCAGCAGACGTTGTCGGGCAAAGTGTTCTGCTTTGGGCAGCAGGATCTGCAAATCCTCCCCCCAGCCACACCGTCCATGATGGGCTGCTGTGGCCACATAGGAAGGGAAAAGGGCTGCCCAGGTGCTAAGGTTGTAATCGTTGGTCTCCAGCAACCCAAACTCAATCGCAGGCGAGATGAGAATGGCCCCCGACAGGCCCACGCCAAACTTGGATTGCAGCTCCTTGGCCAGCCGCGCCACCCGAAACCCACCGTAACTCTCGCCGGCAATGAAAATGGGGGAAAGCCAGCGTTTGTATCGGGAAAGAAAGCCCTGAATGAATTCTCCCAAGGATTGCAAATCCCGCTCCACATCCCAGAAGGGCGATTCCTTAGGAGGCTCCTCCGCCTTAGCATCCGGCTGAGGGGGCTTGGATGCCGGATCGGATTTCTCCCGGGAATCTTTGGGGTCTTGAGAATCCTTGGGCAGGGCGCGGCTGAACCCCGTCCCCACCGGATCGACAAAGACCAGGTCGGAAAAGGGCAACCAACTTTCGGCATTGTCCACCAGCCGCACCGGGGAGGGGGGCAAACTGCCGTTGGGCCCGAAGCAAATCCGTTTGGGCCCCAGCGCTCCCATGTGCAGGTAGGCAGAAGCTGCCCCAGGCCCACCGTTGAACACAAAAGTGAGAGGGCGGTGCTGAGAGGCGGAGTCTTGCTTTAGATAGGCGACGTGAAAGATCTCGGCCACCGGTTTTTCCCGCTGAAAAAGGGTCTGCCAACCGGCCAGCGCTTGGTAGGTGAAGCTTTCCTCTCCAGCCGTAAACCTGTGCTCGGTGGAGGAGAGGGGGGAAGTGGGCTTGGATTCAGTAGCCATGAAATGAAAACAGGGATCGGCAACTTGATCCCCAGTGAATCACAAGTCGCCGACCATCAACACCTCCAAATGGAACCTCACAGCGTCAGCGGAGCTTCCAAGGTCAGATTGAAAGATTGGCCGGGGCGCAGCACCACCACCTGGGGAGCGGTAACATTGCCCACCACCACTCCGGTCACGGCGCCTCCTAAGACATTGCCCACTGATACTCTGCCCGTGATGGCCCCCAAAATGGCTCCCGCGGCTGCCCCAATGGCTGCATCCTGAGCGATGGCCTCAGCCGAATACTGACGGGGATCCTTTTCGTCGTGGAGGATGTTGGAGGAAGCCCGCAGGCTGTAGGTACGACCGCCGAGAACAATGGAAGTGCCGACAAAGCGGGATCCGCCCGGTGCAGGTTCCATCTGTCCAAAAATGCGGCTACCCGCCGGGATCACCAAGCGCCCCTGGCTGTCAAAAATGTTCTGAGTAACGGCCACTTCCAGGGGATAGACGGTGTCGGGATAAAAGTATTGCGGCCCTTCGCTACTCAGGCTGCCGACCGGGATAATCGTCCCCTGCTCAAGGCGGTAGGCACCCAATTCAAAAAGCGGCTGAGCCGAACTGGGCAAGGGGGCCAACGCAGGGATCCCGGCCAGGCCAAGAATGGCTGCTGTTAAGATAGCTTTCATGAGTAGAGTCTCCAATGCTTCTCCAATCCAAGTTCTGCGGAGTTCTCAGCAGTTGCCTGAAGCTGTTCCAGGTCAATTTGCTTCCTTATCTCAACTTCTCTCCGCTTCTAGGTTACCGAATCCTTCCTGAAGCTTGTTTTCCCCCACAAGTCGATTTGTCTTCAACTGTTGGCAGTTTGGGTGACCATCCTGCAGCACAACTTCTCTCAGAAATGCTGGAAGGCTTGTTGACGGCTGAGGGCCTGCCCGTCCTTCAGCCAGACGGTTCCCTGCGGATCCCAGCCTGTCACTTCTCCAATCCAAACGGCCCCTGGCAATTCTTCCAACAGATGCTTGGCCACCGACACCTCGGCACTGAGGAGCAGCTCAAAATCTTCGCCTCCATAGAGCGCCCATTCCCAGGCTTGGGCCGGAAAAGCCTGCCGCAAAGCTTCTGAAATCGGGATCCGCTCCACCTCGATCCTCGCCGCCACCCCACTGGCCTGACACACCTGCACCAGGGCATCTGCCAAACCATCGCTGGTATCCATGCCGGCAATGCGCAAGGGATCCGGGATCCCTTCCAAGAGGGGCACCAGATCCAGGCGCGGGCGTGGGTATTGGTGAGCCCTGATCAACTGCTCGCGCTCGGCCGCCGTAGCTGAGGATCCCTGTTCAGGATGGAGAAGCAGCTCCAAGCCTGCCCGCGCATCTCCGTGGGGCCCTGTCACCACCAGCCAATCGCCGGGTTGAGCCCGTCTGCGCTGAATGGCCCGCCCCGGCTGCACCCTTCCCAAAGCCGTGATCGCCACGAACCGATGCGGCGACCGACACAGATCCCCTCCCACCAGTTGGCATTCCCAGCGGGCGCAACAGTCCCGCATCCCTTGATAAAGCTCCTCCACCCAAGCAACCGGTGTGGAGCCCGGCAAGCCCAAGCCCACCACCAACGCCTGCGGACGGGATCCCATCGCGGCCAGATCCGATAGATTGGCGGCCACCGCGCGCCAGCCCACCGCATGGGCCGGGGTCGTCAGATCGCTGAAGTGAACTCCCTCCACCAACACATCGGTTGTCACCACCAACTGCCCCTCCGGAGCAGCCAACACCGCCGCATCATCCCCCACCACCTGGGCCGGACAGTAGCGCTGCACGATCTGCAGCAGCCCCGCCTCCCCAATTGCCGAGATGGGTAGGGGGGAAGGATTGCCGTTTTGTGGGGAAGAACTGTCAGAAAGACCGGAGAACAAGACAGACCTCTGAGGGTAGCGAGGATAACACAGCTGCAAGATCTGGTGGATGCTGGAGTCTTGTTGGATATTTCCAAGGATCCCGCCTGCACGCCACAGGCAAGCTGGAGAATTCTACCCCGCCGTCCGCTGTCCAATCAGGGCATAGAAGGGATCCCCGCCTCCGCCTGCCCAAAAGCCCAGCCAACCCATAGGGGCAGGCCGCTGGATCACCTTCACCACCGCAAACCCTGGCACCGACTCAAAATAGCGCCTGACCAACTCCACTCGCCCCGCCTCAGAGTTGTCCCGCCAAGCCTGGATCGCCTTCTGGAAAAACATGCGATTGGAGAAGCTGACGATGAAGAGGCCCTGGGGCTTTAGGATGCGATACACCTCGGCAAACACCTGCTCTGGCTGCTGCAGATATTGCACCGAGACCGTGTTTAGCACCGCGTCGAAGGATTGATCAGGGAAGGGCAGACTTGGGTTTTGGTTCAAGTTTTGGATGAAGAAGTGATCCAGCCGGGGGTTGGCCGCCAGTTCCTCAGGGTTCATCCCATGCCCCTCCACATGGGCAAACTCCATCTCAGGCGGCAAATGGGAGACCCAACTGCTCATCAGATCGAGAATGCGGGTCTGGGGCCGCAAATGCTCGCGGTATAGATCGGTGAGCTGGCCGATGAAGCCAGAATCCACATGAGTCACGAAGCGAGGATAGCTGTAAAAGAGGGCATCGTCGCTGGGATCCAACTTGGAGCGCTGCCAATCCTTGAGCACCACCATGGCCAAACGGTTGCAAATCTTAATCAAAGCTAACATTTTGGAAGCTTCGGAAAAGGGGTGGGCGTGATACCTTAGCAGAGCAACAGTGGCCATTTCGCGAAGGACTCTTTGCCGTGATGTCTGTGTCTCACCCCTCTTCAGCGGCTCCTTCTTCTTCTGGGTCTAACTTTGGCCTGCGGGAGTACGTAACCGAACTGCAGCTCCACATGGCTCTGCAGGCTCGCAGCCTTACTCCTTCTCTCAGCGTTTCCCCAGCCCAGGACAGCCCCCTGGCTCTGGTGCAGCGGGCACAGGCAGCTATGGAGAAGTCCGTTTCCCGCCAGTGGCTTTGAGCGGCACAGCCTGGGCAGAGATGCTCAGGCCAAGCTTTTGCGCAACACCCCCTGCACCAGTAGAACCGACACTACGACAAACCCCGTCAAAAGGCCCAGGGATCCCGCCAGGGTGAGATCGCCCCAGGGAGCCTGCAGCACCACATCGGCCCAGCTCCAATGGCTGCTGCGGTAAACATGGCGGATGGGCTCGATGGCAAAAGTGAGGGGGTTGAGGCTGGCCACCCAACGCAGCCAGGTGGGCATAAAGCTCAGGGGAGCCAAGGCCGTGCTGGAAAAGATCAGGGGCAAGTTCACCAAAAAGATGAAAGCCAGCAATTGCTGGTGCCCCGGCATGGCAAAGGCCAAGCCCAAGCTCAGCGCCGTGAAGCCCAAGACCAACAGGCCCACGATCAGGGCCACCACCGCCAAGCCTGGCCCGTCGGGGATCCCGGCCCCAAGGGCGTAATCTGCCCCCACAATCACCGCCGTCTGCAGCAGCGCCAAGCTGACGATGAACAGGCTAGAGGCGAGAACAATGGAAAAACGAGAGGTGAGGGGAGCCACCAACAGCCGGTTCAAAAAGCCAAATTCTCGGTCGAAAATCACCGGCACCCCAGCATTCAAGGCTCCACCAAAAGCCGTAAACACGATGACTCCCGCCCCCAAAAACTGGGTGTAGTTTTGTCCGGCCCCGAAAATGCCGGCAGGAGCATTCTGAAACAAGGCTCCAAATAGAATCAGCCAGAGCAACGGCTGGATAATGCCGGCCAGCAAGGTTGTGGGGCGACGCTGCAGTTGGATAAACAAGCGGCGGGTGAGGGCAAAGGTCTCCTGCCAAAAATCAGCCGTCAGAAGGGGGATCGGGTTAGATTGAACCGGGGAAGAGGCAGAGTTCATACCCAAGCTCCTGTAGAGTTGTGATCAATGAGTGTGTGATGAATGAATGCAGTATCTAATCCATCAACCAATACAACCAATAAATATCTCGATATGCCTTTGTACAGGGATCAATGGGGCTCGATCATGAGGGGATGAAGTTACTTTTTCTTTTTGCCCAGATTGGCCTCGGCAGCGGCCAGCTCCGCATCCATGAGGGTTTGCCCGGTTGCCGCCAAATACACATCATCCAAGCTGGGACGAGACTGGGTGCTGCTGAACACCTCTAGCCCATGAGCCTGCAAGTGGGCGCGAATCTGGCTGAGGGGATCCTCTCCATTCCGCTGCACCACCAGGTTCAGGGCGTTGCCCTGGGCGCTGTTGATCACCACCTTCTGGACAAAGGGCAGGGATCCCAGCAGTTGGGCACCCCGCTGGGCCAGTTCTGCCGGGGCAAATTCCTGCAGCTTGACGGTGATGCGCTCGCCGCCGACGCGGGTTTTCAGCTCCTCGGGGGTTCCCTCGGCAATCACCTTGCCCCGGTCGATGATGGCTACCCGATCCGCCAGCAGGTCGATCTCCTCCAGGTAGTGGCTGCTGAGCACCACTGTGATCCCTGTGTTCTTGAGTTGGCGCAGAAAATCCCAGATGGCCAGCCGACTGGGAATGTCCAGGCCCACCGTGGGCTCGTCCAAGACCAGCACCTGGGGTTGATGGAGCAGTCCTGCCGCCAGATCCAAGCGTTTGCGCAGCCCGCCGGAGTAGGTACCGATGAGTTGGTCGGCGCGGTCGGTCAGCCCCAGCAGTTCCAGGACGGCAACGATTCGCTCTTGAGCCAAGGGGCGAGGCAGGTGGTGGAGATCGGCCTGCAACTGCAACAATTCTCGCCCGGTCAGCACCTTATCCAAAGCCACCTCTTGGGCAACAAACCCCAGTTTTTCTCGTACCGCTTTGGGGTTTTCGCTGGCTGGGATCCCGTACACCTCTATCCGGCCCGCATCGGGACGGAGCAAGGTGCAGAGGCAATGCAAAGTGGTGGTCTTGCCCGCTCCATTGGGGCCGAGAATGCCGTAGATCTGGCCGGGTTCCACCTGAAAGGAGACATCCGCCACGGCCACTGTGGATCCGTAGCGCTTCTGAAGTTGCTCTACCAAGACCGCAGGAGTATCTGACATGGGTATCCACATCTCGCTTCCTCTAGGCTATCAAGCCTGTTCGGGAGATGAGGCCAGGGATCGCCACCATTTCTTGCTCGTTGCCGCCAGCCCCCCAGGGATGGTGGGAGGTAAACTACCCGGCTCCGACCGCTAAGCGGTACGGAGCGGGCTTTCAGTAGCCCTGAGCCTGTTCTGCTCTACCAGAGAACAAAACAAGCCCGGA
>NZ_JBSSAC010000017.1:0-58653 GCF_054058315.1 Thermostichus sp. MS-CIW-40 | reverse complement strand
GAAGCCCACCTCAAGATGAGTCCTCTGTGAAGGTCCCGGGAAGACGACCCGGCAATAGGCTCTAGGTGGAAGTGCAGCAATGCATGCAGCCGAGGGGTCCTAATAGACCGTCCGCTTGACCTGATTCACCGGTTGTTCTACCGCTTGGCTATGCAGCTTTCAGGGTGGCTAGTATTGTCCTGGTGCCTATGGCGATGTGGAACCACGCCGACCCATCCCGAACTCGGACGTGAAACGCATCAGCGGCGAACCTACTGGCAGGGCGACCTGCTGGCAACCTAGCTCGGTGCCAGGCCCACCACCCTAACCCAATCAAGAGGAACCCAATCAATAGGGGGGTTGGCTTCCGTCAAGCCTCTCTACCTGAAAGCTGACACCATTGGGTGAAGGCAAGCTAGTGAGGTAACAGTTTTGTCGACCATTAGCTTGCCATGTTACCTGCTCTACACCAGTTGGCTCGTTCTGCCAGAGCGGTCTTCGTGTACGGCATGGGAGAGGGGGGGATGTAATCCAACTTCACGATCCCTATCCACTCTTGGCATCTATCGACATCTAGCAGCAGCAGTGAGCTTGCAGTCGGGGTTACGAGGGATCCTCAGCCCACAGGTGATCGACGAACCGAGGGGAGTGGGAGAATCCCTGGCGGACACGGAGGCTTTGATCCAGGTTTGGCATGGACGCGGGGAGGGGCAAATTTACATCTGGGTCAGGTTCCATGCTCCTTATTCTGGCCATCCTGAGAGTTTTGTCCAGGGATCCGCTCTAGCCCAAAGGTATGGAGTGGGGCTGCACACCCACTTGGCGGAAACTCGCCGGGGAGTGGAAACTCTACAGGCTCGCTATGGATTGACCCCGGTGCAGTGTTTGAAACGCTGGGGATCCCTGAGTGCTCAGACCTTGGCCGCCCACTGTGTGCATGTGGGGGCTGAAGAAATCGAATCGAGGAGATGCGGTTGGCGGTGTTTCTGCAGCGGTTGGGATCGGGGGATAGAGCTGCTCTGCCGGCGCAACAGGCTTTGTGGATGGCTACACAAGGCAGTGCCGCCTGTCTGGGTCTGGAAGGGGAAATCGGCAGCTTGGAGGTGGGCAAAAAAGCGGATTTGATCTTGCTGGATTTGCGCGTGGGCACCGCTAACCGCTATGCCAAAAAGCTCGCCACCTGCTTGTGAGAACCTGTGGGCTGCATTTTGACCGTGACTGATACATTTACGCTGAACACTGCTGAACATCACTGTTCAACTATGCAGCGATAGCATTCTGTTTGTTTCCAAACAGAATGGCGGTATCCCGCAAAGCTTTGAGTAGAATACCCAAAGCGCAGTTTCCGTGTCGTCTTACTACCAATTTTCTGCTTTGCTTTGGCTACCATGTTGGCAGACTCGAAAGTAAACAGAAAGATCAACTGGTAGTAATCCATACTGAACATATTATACATCATTTTCAGTATAGTTGAGCTTATTATTGACTAGAGTCATGCTCTATTGCACAGCTCAAAGCGGCCCTCGTCGGGCATATGCTCGAAGAATGTGTTAGGCGTCAGAGGAGCAGCGACAGCCTGGATCACAGATATAACCCCTGGTCATTCGTCAGTGGTGCGGATCGCATTGGGGGCATCCTAACCCCGCCAGCGGGCTTTTGGAGCATCCTGTGAATAGCTCTCAGGGTGCTTGCACGGGCGGTGGGTTGTTGCGCAAAAACGGCTGTACGGCTACAAATCCCAACCCAAACGATCCAATGACTAAGACGACTGCAGCGGCCATCCAAAGTACGGCAGAGCCCTGGGATCCGTGATGTTGCTCCCGTACCCGCTGATAAATGCCGGTGGAATAGGCTGAGGAGTCTGCCTCGCCGAGATAGGGATCCGGGCCGCCCCTATCCTGCATCAACTCGTCCAGGGAAGGAACCTGGTAGCCAGTGCGGGGGTAGGGCTCGGCAGAGGTGTGGGTGGAAGGGTGGCGAAGGGAATCAAAGGAGGACGGGACAAAGCCGTTGGATGAGAAGGAGGGGGTCTCGTTGCGGGCCTGTCGGCGCTTGAGGCGATTCAAAAAATCGTAGCTGGGAGGGGCTTCCGGTTGGCCGGGATTGGCAGTCGGGCTGTTCTGTTGGAAAGAGGCTTCAGAAGCTGCAGCAACTTGGGCAGCCTGGCCATTTGCGTCAGCAAGCCGTAGGCTGATTTGCTGCAGGCGCTTCAGGGTGTGGCCCAATTGCCCCTGGAACTCTCGGGTGATGGCAGCGAGCTCTCCAGACAACTGCTGATGCAGAGCGCGCAGGTGCTGGTTTTCCGAGGAAAGCAGGCTTACCTGCTGACGGGCAGACTCCAACTCTTCGGCCACTTGTTGATACACCTGAATCGGCACCACCCCTGGCCCCGTCTCCATTGCGGCAGGGGAGCGAAAGCCACTGGGGTTACTGTTGCTGTTGCGAGCGCCAGAGGGGCTAGAACCCCGAAAACCGTATTGCATAGATTGGGATCGACTCGGAAGGACAGGGGGCTGGGACAGCTTGACACAGAGGGATCCAAGATATCAGGGATCTCCAAGGATAGTGCTGAACACCGGCAATCTAAAGGCGTGCAGCTCTAGCGTTAGTGTAAGCCGCAATTACTACCCCAAGCATACCGCTAAGCCTTTGGAATGGGCGATCTCTTCACAGCAATTTTTCCCGCCCACAAGCGCCATTTCCCCGCTGCTTCCAGGGAGGGCCGGCTTGCGCTGTCGTTCCCACGTCACGAATACTCCCCCACCAAGTCCGGGGAGCCTGAAGATTCGGAATCTGAGGCAGAGGAGTCCTGCAGCAGCCGCTCCAGATCCCGTCGCAGAGGTGGTTCCAACTGTTCCAGCTCATTGACAAAGTCTTTTATACCCTGAAACTGGCGATAAACGGAGGCAAAGCGCACGTAGGCCACCTCACTTAGGTGTTGCAGGCGCTCCAGCACCATCTCGCCGATGCGCAGGCTGGTTACCTCTTGGGCATCTTCCAATTGCAGTTTTTCTTCGATCTCATTGACCAGCTCTTCCATCTGTCTGACGGTGACGGGGGTTTTTTGGCAGGCACGCATCACCCCTTGCAGGATCTTGTTGCGGTTGAAGCTTTCGCGGGATCCATCCCGTTTAATGACCATGATGGGCATGAACTCGATGCGCTCATAGGTGGTGAAGCGGTAGCCACAGGACATGCATTCTCGCCGCCGCCGCACACTCTGGCCACCTTCTGCCGAACGAGATTCCAAAACTCGGATTTCTTGTTTGCTGCAGCGGGGACATTTCATGGCTTGCAGTCCTTACAAAGCGACAGGTGGGTAGGAGGGTGCCTCAATTTTACCGGATGCTTAATCTTCTGGTGCTTAGACAGATTGCAAGTGAGATGGACTCTGTTCGTCGAGTGCAGATTGCAAGGGATCCCACCAAGCAGCGGCTTGCGCCTGGATCTGGGCCTTCAGCTCCGGTTCCATGCGATCCAAATGGATCAATACCCATTTCATTCTGCCCAAGGGGGCTAAGAGGGATCGCTGACGCAACAGGAAGTCCCAATACAACGTATTGATGGGGCAGGCTTGTTTGCCAACCTTTTCGCTGGGATTGTAGCGGCAATGGCGGCAGTAGTCACTCATTTTGCGGATGTACTGAGCAGAGGCGGCATAGGGTTTGGTGGAGAGCATGCCCCCATCGGCAAAAAGGCCCATGCCGATGACGTTGGGCTGCATCACCCAGTCGTAGCTGTCGATAAACACATCCTGAAACCACGCTTCTACTGCCTGGGGCTGAATGCCACTGATGAGGGCGAAATTGCTGAGCACCATTAGCCGCTGGATGTGGTGGGCATAACCATGACGGCGAATTTGATCCAGGGTGTGCTGCAGACAGGCCATGTCGGTTTTGCCCGTCCAAAAAAACTCTGGCAGGGGTCGCTGGTGGCCAAAAAAGTTGTTCTGGGCATAGCCGTTGGGCATTTGGTATTCGTAGAAGCCGCGCATGTACTCCCGCCAGCCCAGGATCTGGCGGATGAAGCCTTCGGCGGAGGGCAGGGGGATCCCGCCGCGATGGTAGGCTTGTTCGACGGCAGCGATGACTTCGTGGGGGGTGAGCAGGCCCAGATTAAGGTAAGGGGAAAGCAGGGAGTGGTAGAGAAAGTCTTCCCCAGTTTGCATGGCGTCTTGCCAAGGGCCGAAGTGGGGCAGGCGCTCGTGGATGAAGTGATCAAGCACTTGCAGGGCTTGGGCGCGGGTGACGGCCCAGCCAAATCCTTCTAGAGATCCGAAGTGATGGCCGTAGTGTTGCTTAACTTTTGTGATCACGGCCTGGGTGATGGCGTCGGGGGGGAAGGTGAGGGGCTGGGGGTAGCGCATTCCGGGTTTGGGGGGATGGCGGTTTTCCCGGTCGTAGTTCCAGCGCCCGCCCAGGGGCTTGGGGCCATCCATGAGAATGCGGAAGCGTCTTCGCCCTTCGCGGTAAAAGTCTTCCAGAAGCAGGCGCTTGCGGCCTGAGGCCCACTCGATAAATTGATCAGCTGTCCAGAGGAAGTGGTTGTTTTCCACAACCAAGAGGGGGCAGGGGAGGGTGGATCTCAGCTTTTCTATTTCATCTCGGACGGGAATATCGGCGGGCTGCATGAGGCGGATCTGCTGCAGTTGATGCTGCTTGGCCCAGGTTTGCAGCGGCTCGGCAAAGCCTTCCGCTTCCACATAGGTGACCGGGTAGCCCCGCTGTTGCAGTTCTTGGGCAAAGTGACGCATGGCCGACCAGACCAGCACCAATTTCTGCTGGTGGTGGTTGCGGGAGCTGGCCCAGGTGTGGGATTCGATGAGAATGACCGGAACTCGGTCTGGGGATAGGGTCGAGAGGGAAGCGAGGGCGGATTGCTGTGGGTGGAGTTGATCCGCAAGGATCCAAACCCCTTCTGGGCCGGCAGATGGAGCGATCATGGGATGCTGAAGCTCTCGGTCTATGGGAGGAGCGCTGAGAATGACACAGGTTGAGTTTAGCTCTGGGGGGCAAGGCCAGGTGGCAGTTGCAAGGGATCCCAATGTCTGCTGAATCTCTGCGGATTGTTTTCAAAGCATGAACGGTACAGACGAGGAGAGAGAGACATTGCCGGAGAGACCCCACAGGCCGGGGATCCCTTGCCTGCGGTGGTGGGCCGGCCTGGGGATGGTGGCCCTGCTGCTGCTGGTGATCTGGAATTGGACGGATCCCTTGCCGCCAGCCTGGGATGAGGCGCAGCATCTGCTGCAGGCGCAGGCGTTTGGGCTTCACCTGCAGCGGTTTCGCTGGGATGGGCTGTGGGGGCAGCAGTTTTTGCATTTGAACCAGCGCTACCCCCCTTTGGCCTATTGGCTGGGGATCCCCTTGGCAGTTCTACATCCGTTCAGCCGGGCGGACGGGCAGTTGCTCAACTTGGGGTTGCTGGGGGTTCTGGTTCTGGCAACCCAGCGGCTGGGACAGCGGGTCTATCGCTCTGGGGAAGTGGGCTGGCTGGCGGCGGCGTTGGTGCTCCTCTATCCGGGGATCACGGCTTTGGCCCATGTCTACATGCTGGAGTTGCCGCTGGTGGTGGCGGTGACGCTGGCGTTTTGGGCGCTGTGGGCCTATGGGGAGAAGCCTTCCTGGTGGGGGGCGGTGGGGGTGGGAGCGGGGGTGGCGGCGGTGTTGCTCACCAAGTGGACGGGGGTGCTGTTTTTGCTGCTGCCTTTGGTGGGAGTTGCAGGTCAGGCCCTCTGGCGCTCTGGGAAAGCGGTGGGGTGGTGGAAAGGGATCCCTTGGCCGGCGCGGCTGGCCCACTTGGCCTTGGGGATGGGTGTGATGCTGCTTTTGTGCTGGCCCTGGTATGGGGCCAATTGGCTGTTTGTGCTCAGCAATGGCTGGGCTTACGCCGAGACTGCCCACTACTACATCACTTGCCCAGCGGGATCCCTGTGCTGGTGGACTGCCTACTTGCGCCTTTTGCCCCTGCAGATGAGCCCTTTTTTGTGTGGGTTGCCGCTGCTGAGCGGGTGGGGATCCCTGGACAGGCGAGAGGCAGTCTTGTGGGCCACCTACGGTTCGGGCTACCTTCTCTACACCCTGGTGGACATCAAAGATGTGCGCTTCACCCTACCCCTGCTGCCTCTCTTGGCCGTGTTATCAGCAGGCGGGATCCAAAAGGCTTGCCGGTGGTTGGAGGAACGCTGGGGTGCGTGGGCTTTGCAAAGGGGAGTCTGTGCAGGGCTAGTTCTGGGCTGCTTGGCCTTGGCCAATTTGGGTCGGCCCCTCACCCCAGGGGTGGCCCCTCTGTGGACGGGGATCCAGATGCGCTGGCAGGGGAAGCACCCCACGCAGGAGCTGACCCAGTGGATCCAATCCTTGATCCAGCCAGGCTTGACCACCACGTTGGGAGTTCTCCCCAACACAGAGCTGATCTCTTCCGAAACCCTCACCTACTTAGCAGCTCTCCAGCGCTGGCCGGTCACGTTCCGCGCTGCCGGGCAAACCCCCTGGCCCGAGTTGGAGCTCTCCTTGCTGGATGGGTTTGTGGATGCCGAAGGGGAACAGGGAATTATCGGCCCTTATGGCCCGACTAAGGAGCAGATCCGGCAGCACCTGCGCAGCAGCCCAGACTGGCGACAAGATCCGGCGGTGGAGTTGCCTACGGTGGGTCGGCCGCACACTTACTTCCCTCGCTTTTCAAAGGTGACGGTACAGGAGTGGCCTCTTGAAGCTGAGGAGGTGGAGCTGGTGGAGGTTGAGGCGCTGTCGGAGCTGGGGATCCCGGCCTGGAAGTTGCGCTGGCAAGGCCCAGCTCAGAACTTGGCCCAGACGCTGGTTTGGGCGCGGCTGGAAGATGGGCAAGGACGGGTTTTGGAGAAGCGGGCCTGGGTGCTGGGGCAGAATCGCCTGCAGCTCAACTTAACGGGCGGCTGGCTGGTGGAAGAGATCTTGACGCTGCCCACAACCGACTTCCCAAGAGGTGGCCTTCTCCACCTGGAATGGCAGTCGCCCAAAGGGATCCGCCATTCCCTACACCAATCCTGGAGAGGATCCCTGTCGAGCTTCCCGAAGGAGGGATCCCCCCTTGTAACGGATCCCTTGTTTCCTCTCCGCGAGGCGGCCAGAGCTGCTGCCGCTGGGGATCTGCAGGCCCTCTCCCTTTACCTCAATGCCTGGACAACCCTGCAATACCCGACTTTTTTGACGGATCCAGATCGCATCCTGGTACGGCAACTGCTGGAGGGGGAACGGCAACAGGCTGCTGCCCAAGGCCAACCGAGCCAGCAAATCCAAAGCCACTACCAACTGGGCTTGATGTTGGCGGCGCTGTTACAACCAGAAGCAGCTCAGTTGCATTTTCAACAGATCGTCGAGCTGGATCCGGAAGACGAGTGGGCGCGGGCTTACCTGGGGTTTTTGCGAGTATTGTTCACTCACGACTTTGAGGGGATCCGGGGGTTGCGACAAGAGCTCTCGGCTGTGCTTCAGCCTCTTTGCCAGAAAACAGTTCAGGATTGGGATTTGAATTGGATTTGTGCTGCTCTTTAGCCACAAAGTCCAGCTCCATTTGAGAAACCTGGGAAAGAAGAAAGTCGGCAAAAGCTTTGGCCACCACCGAAAGACGCTTAGAGCGCAAATAGACCAAATGCCAGAACCCCCGAATGGGAAACTCTTCCACATCCAAAATAGCCAGATGATGCTGCCACCCCCCCAAGGCCAACACATGCTGAGACAAAACCGAAATGCCCAATCCACCCACAATGCCCTGGCGAATGGCTTCGCTGCTGCCTATCTCCATGCGAATGTTGAGCTTTAGGTTATGCTTCTCAAAAAGCCGCTCTACAGCCATGCGGGTGCCGGAGCCGGGTTCACGGGCTAAAAAAGGTTCTTGGGCAATGCGCGCCAGAGGGATCCCCTTTTGGCCCACCAGGGGATGATGAATGGGGGCCATCACCACCAAAGGATTTTCCAGAAAAGGTTGTGCCACCACGTCCAGATCTTCTGGCGGCATCCCCATCACGTAGAGATCGTCCATGTTGTTGCTCATCCGCTCCAAAACCTGCTGGCGGTTGATCACCTTGAGAGCTACGTCGATGCCGGGATACTGCTGACAAAATGGCCCTAGAAGACGAGGAATAAAGTATTTGGCAGTGGTGACCACTCCAATGCTCAGCCGTCCCTGCTTTAACCCCTTCAGGTCGGCAAGGGTCATCTCAAATTGATTCAATTGTTCAAAAATCTTCTCGCAGGTTTGGTGTAAAGCTCGCCCCGCTTCGGTGAGATACAGCCGCTTGCCCACCTGTTCAAACAGCGGCAACCCTACAGCTTTGCTCAATTGCTTGATCTGCATGGAAATCGTGGGCTGGGTCAGGTAAAGCTCTTCGGCAGCGCGGGTAAAGCTCAAGTGACGAGCGGCAACCTCGAAGATTTGCAGTTGATGCAGGGTAATGGCCTTCATGGACAATCAAGAAAAGCTAAAGGTTTACTACTAAATCATAAGCGCTAATCTATGCCTTTTGGCGAGATCCCCATGAGAGCCTGGCTGACGGTCACAGTGGCGAAAGGGGCAAAACCGAAGAGCAACCCCCTACCACTCGGACTTAAGGTA
Organism: Thermostichus sp. MS-CIW-40; assembly: GCF_054058315.1. NCBI lineage: Bacteria > Bacillati > Cyanobacteriota > Cyanophyceae > Thermostichales > Thermostichaceae > Thermostichus > Thermostichus sp. MS-CIW-40. The sequence continues at coordinate 50,082 of NZ_JBSSAC010000017.1, read as the reverse complement.
GAGATCGACCAAGGGATTGCGCCAGTGTGGGCATGGGCGGCTGTTTTTTTCCAATAGCCGCTCTCTGGGCAGGAGAAGAGTACGATCGCAGACATTCTCGTGGAGCATGCCTCTAACCCCCAAAACCCTGAACTTTGCTGAATTTACTGAGCTTTAGGCGGTTTGGCAAAAGTCATTGAGAGGGATATAGTAGACCAAGTTTCCCCCTGATCCTTGAGTCCACCGCAACGGTTGCCGGGAAGTGAAGGGGGAAAGCGCTCGGGGGGTATTCCTCAGGGCTTTGCGGGATACCGCCTTCCTGCTCAGAGATAGGCAGGATGCGATCGCTTCTTTCCTGAACCATGTTCAGGAGAGTTCAGCGTGAATGTATCAGTGCTAAGACTGCCAAAAAACAAAGGGAGCCGCTGGCTTGCGGGTGTGCTGGGCGCGCTGATGTTGCTGGGATCCGGAATCACGGCCCAGGCTCAGTTCTTGTGGCCCGGCCATTCCCTTTTCCCCAGCTCTGGTTCCGTAGACAGTGCGGAACAGAGGGAATCCCACTTGGCCGCTCGGCTCGACGCCTACTGCCGACAGCCGCCCGAGGAGGTAGCGCGCAAGGCTCAACTGCGCCAGCAGGCTGCCCAGTCGAATGCTGCTTGGGCCGAGTACACCCAAGTTTTGGCCGAACATGGCGCTGCCTTGATTGCCTGCCGCAGCCAACGCTGGCCCCAGATCCAGGCCATTTGGGTACGTCTGCATCCCTGTGATGCCAATCCGGGCGTGTTGGATCAGGTATTCGACCAAGTAGTGAACCTGGGCTACAACCGCGTTTTTATCGAGACCTTTTACGATGGTCGCTCCATTTTGCCGGATGGCGCAGGAGGGATCTGGCCCAGCCTACAGCCCAACGCCGACTTGTTGGATCTGGCTCTGAAGGCGGCGCGACGCCGCGGTTTGTCTGCTTATGCTTGGGTGTTTTCCCTCAATTTCGGTTACAGCTACGGACAACGGCCCGATCGACAGGTGGCCCTGGCCCGCAACGGTCGTGGCATAACCACTGTTCTGGATCCGGCAACAGCCCTTGGGGAAGATTTGGGCAGCCCGGATGAGGTGTTTGTGGATCCCTTTCATCCCCTGGCACGGCGGGATTTTGCCGAGTTGGTCCGCCGCATCCTACAGCGACAGCCAGATGGGATCCTTTTCGACTACATTCGCTATCCGCGTGGCTCAGGGGGATCCAGCGTGGCAGCCACCGTCCGAGACTTGTGGATTCATGGAGAGGCCGCCCGGAAAGCCTACCTCAATTTGGCAGAAAATCCAGCGGGTCGGGCGCTGCTGGAGCGCTATTTGAGCCAGGGCTACGTGACGGTGAGGGATGTGCAGCAGTTGGATGCCACCTATGCCGAAGAGCCCAGATGGCGTCAGCCAGGGGATCCCTGGCCCAGCCCGACCGAGAAATGGGCGCTTTCCCCAGAGTTACTGGACTGGGCTGCCCAAGACATGGCCAGCAGGAATTGGCAGGGGGATCAGCTTTCCTCTGCAAAAGATTTACCAGAGAGTCTGGAGAAACCGGCGGATTCCAGTTCTGAGGCAGCAGCACCAACTCCTGCCCCTTCCCCCACCCCCAGCGCCGCCGTTCGCCAAGAACGTTGGCAGCAGCAGCTTTGGCAGCTGAGCGTCGAGTTTGCCCGCTACGGCGTTCTCGATTATCTACAGCAGGCCGCCCAACCCGCCCAGAGGCTGGGGATCCCGGTGGGGGCTGTCTTCTTCCCAGAAGGCAACCAAGCAGTAGGAGAAGGGTTTGACGCTCGTCTGCAACCCTGGGACCGCTTTGATCCGGGTATGGAATGGCACCCAATGGCCTATGCCAGGTGTGAGGATGCCACTTGTGTAGCCCAGCAGGTGGAGCAGGTTTTGGCCGTAGCTTCTCCCCAAACCTTCGTTTGTCCGGCCATCGCCGGCCTATGGGGACAGTCGCAACGACAGCGCCCCAGCCTAGAAGTGCAAATGGCAGAGCTGGCCCGCCGCTTTCCGCAGTTGCCCTGTGTAAGCCATTTTGCCCTCTCTTGGATCGAGCCTGAAATGGAGCGCAGCCGCCGAACTTGCCAGCTCTAGCACCCCTCCTAACCCGATCTCCTGTCCACCAATTTTCATGTCAGGTCTAAGATCTACAACCCGCCTCAGAACAGAGTTGGTTTGCCAGATGTTGCCTTTTGTGGTCGTTTCGATTCAAACTAGGACACTGTATCCACATCTAAAACGTTGGTCGCGTCGTCGCGTCTTCGCGTCAGCGTTGCGGAGCAGTAATGCAGGGGATCAAAAAGCTTTTCAAGGACTCCGTCCCGCTAGCGCGATCAGTGGCCCAGGCGTCTCATCCTAAACTGAAAAATATATTCCTCCTTATTTCTTGAGTAGAAGAGGCTTTACTCAACAGCAGGGTAGGCAAATTCCAACTGTGTCAGCTACGACAATCCAGAACAGCATTGTTTGATGTTTTGTTAAAATTAAGCCAGCTCCCAACTCCCTCCAGCCCAAGTTGATCTCAGCCTCAATTGAGCAGTTATGACTCCTGAGCAGTTTGATATTGTTAACCGCCTGTTTCAACTTACCTTTCAGATCGGCGATCGCTTAGGTTGTGAGTCTTCGGATCCCGCTCAATTGTTGCTGACCGACCAACCTAGCCTGGAAGCAAGCCACGTATACTTCCCCTCGGATTACACTTGTGAGGCCCTTGATGCTGAGGTGTGGGCAAGTTATGCCGCTGAAGTGTCACCCCTAGCACAGATGATTGAGATTTTGCAGCCCTACCCCCTCACCTATGGCCTCTATCGCCAAGATGGAGTTTCGTGGTGGATCTGCGCCTTTTGGATGGCCCAAGAGGGCTTGGGAACCAACTTGCTACTGCGTGCGCATCGAGTCGAAACCTAGCAGTTATCTTGCCTGGGTCTTGCTGCGATTCGCCTGACACTATACCTACATAGACTCCGGCGCACTTAAGCCGAGGATGCCGGTGAGCAGGTTAAACAAAACCTGTCGGGTAGCTTGCACCAACTGAATGCGAGCCTGAGCCAAGGGGGGATCCTCTTTTATAAGGGGCAAAATGCGGCAGGTGTCGTAAAACTTGTTAAAATCGGCAGCAATGGCTTCCGTGTAGCGGATGATCTTGTGGGGAGCGCGCTCTTCGGCAGCGGCGATCAGCTCATCCGGCAAGGCCAACAAGCGCAGCAGCAGGGCCCGCTCTTCTGGCTCTTTGTAGGGCAGTTTTTGTTGCTCCGTCAAAGGGACTTTGTTGGTCAGTTCAACCTTTTCTTCTTCCTGTAGCCGCCGCAGCAGAGTGCAACAGCGGGCATGGCTGTAGTGAACATACACAACCGGGTTATCGAAAGTTTGCTTGACGGCCAAATCCAAATCGAAGTTGATGGGGCTGTCCATGCTGCTGCTAAGCAAAAACCAGCGGGCTGCATCGACCCCCACGCCAATTTCTGGATCTTCGATCAGGTCATTGAGTGAGACAAAGTTGCCGGTGCGCTTGGACATGCGCACTTCGGTTTTCTCACCGGTTTGTGGGTCGGTTTTGAACAATTTGACAAATTGTCCAATCAAGATTTCCAGCTTGACATCTGGGCTGAAGGCACCCACCGCCGCCTTTAAGCGGCCGATATAGCCATGGTGATCCGAGCCAAGAATGTTGATCAGCCGGTGATATCCTCGCTGCACTTTATCCCGGTGGTAGGCAATATCGGCGGCTAGATAAGTGAACGAACCATCGGCCTTTTGCACCACCCGATCCTTGTCGTCACCGAACTCTTGGGTTTTGAAATAGACGGCCTCTTCGGCCCCTGGCTTGGGATCCTCACCCCGCGGCGCTTTGGCTTTGTAGAGAAAGCCGCGCTCTTGCAGCTCCTGCAAAGCTTGCTGGATGGCGCTCAGGCCTGTCTGGGGATCGGGGGTATGCAGGCGGCGCTCGCTAAACCAGTGATCAAACTCGGTGCGTAGTTGTTGCAGGGTCTGCTTTTGCCAGGCCAGCATTTCCCCGTAGGCCAAATCAATATATTCCTCCAAGGTGGTGGGCAGAGGGCGGATCCCGGCTTTCACCTGCTCCAAGAGACGTTGGGCCATCTCGATCAAGTAGGTGCCGTGATAGGCATCTTCCGGCAAAGCGATGTCTTCCCCCTGCAGTTGCCGCACCCGCACCTCCAGAGACTGGCCCAAGAGCCGCATCTGGTTGCCGGCATCGTTGATGTAAAACTCCCGCTCCACCTGGTGGCCCGTCCAGTGCAGCAAGTTGGCCAACGTAGAGCCAACGGCAGCCCAGCGCCCATGGCCGACGTGCAAAGGCCCCGTCGGGTTGGCGGAGACAAACTCCAGCAGAATGCGCTCAGGATGGGGAATGGCTGTTTTGCCGAAGTTTTCTCCCAGATGCAGCAGCTCTTGCAAGCGCTTGGCCAAAAAGGGATCCCCCAGCCGGAAGTTGAGATACCCTCCTCCCGCCACCTGAGTTTCGATGTCCGGCAGATCCAAGTGTTTTTGCAGGGTTTGGGCGATCTGGGCCGGTGCTAGGCGGCAGAGCTTGGCCATGCCCAGGGGGGTGGGACAGGCGTAATCGCCGTAGCGAGGGTCGCTGGGGATCTGGATCACGGGGGCAATCGCTGTGGCTTGCTGGGGGGCCAGGGATCCCAGTTGGCCTGCTTCTGCTGCCTGTCGAATGGCCTCAGATACAGCACCGGCGAGAAAGCGAACCAGGGAGGTGGAAGGGGATTGGATGGCCATGGTTGAAGAGGGATACACGTGAGTTAAGAGCAATGGCGATCGGGATCCCTGCGGCAGCAGGAGCACTATCATACCGGCAACGAACCGGCCATGACCAAGGCAGAGTTCTCACCTTGGCTAAAAGGGGATCCCCCAGCAGGTAAAGGTATCCTCAAATACAGAAGTTTGACTCCGCCTTGCTAAGTTGGTTGCTTATAGTCTTCACTCCATTGTTTGCCGCATTCCCGTTTGCGGATCCCTACTGAGCCAGGTGCTGTGGAGCATATAGATATGTCCATCCCGAAATCGTCGCGTCGTCAATTCCTTCAATCTGCTGCTGCGGCTGCCTCTTGGGTTGCCGTTGGAGGGCTAAAGGCGAGGGCTCAGAGCCGCGGGCCGCTTCTGGTTTCCCAGGGACTGACACCCCTGAAGTTTACCCTCTCTTGGTTGCCCTCTTCGATGGATACCCCCCTTGTAACGGCGATCTTGAAGGGCTACTTCGCCGAAGAGGGGCTGGAGGTCACCTACGAGCGCGGTTATGGCTCCGCCGATTCCATCACCAAGATTGCCGCTGGCCAGTACGACCTGGGGGAAGGGGATCCCTACTCCATGATCGAGTTCAATGCCAAAAATCCGGACGTGCCCTTGGTAGCGATCTATGTCCACTTCAATCGCTCTCCCTTTGGCATCTACACCTTGAAAGATAAGGGCATTGGGGAGCCGGCCCAACTGGCGGGCAAGAAGCTAGGAGCACCGGCAGGGGATGCGCCGCGTCGGCTCTGGCCGGTCTTTGCCAAGCAAGTCGGCATCGATCCGGGGTCGGTGGAGTGGGTAACTATGGAGCCGCAGTTGCGCGAACCTTTCCTCATTCAAGGTCGGGTGGATGCCATCAGCGGCTTTATGACCTCAGCCATGCCCAATCTGGTGCGGGGCGGCGTCAGCTTGGAGGACATCACGGCTTTCCTTTACAACGACTATGGCCTTGAGCTGTACGGCAATGCGCTCATCACTCGTGTGCAATTGCTGCAGGAAAAACCGGAGCAGCTCAAAGCTTTTTTGCGGGCGTATGTTAAGGGTTGGCAAGACACCATCCGCGACACCGATGGCAACATGTTGGCCCTTCTGGACAAAGCCAAAGCCGAGGGGCAGGTGCTGGATATGGCAACTGAGAAATTGCGCCTCGCCCTGGCCATGCCGCGCCTGTTTGTTACCGATGAGGTGCGAGAAATTGGCTTGGGGGATGTGGTGCCCGCGCGTATGGAAACCTCAATTGCTCAGGTGGTGGATGGCTTTGGCTTGTCTAGCAAGCCCCCTTTGAAGAAAGTGTTTGACAACAGCCTGCTTCCCCCAAAATCCGAGCGGATGATCGGCTGATCTGGATGATCCGGTACCAACTTTGAGGCCTCTGTCTGTTGACTTTTGCAGACAGCTAGCCCTTCCTGCCAGCTGGTCAACTTTTCTCGATGACCGGTGAGAGACGTAGCTCAAAGGCCTACGGCCCGCTGTCGCGATTGGCTCTGTCATCCAAGCGAGATATTCCCAAAGCTTGTCCTGTTCACAGGAGGGAGCCCAAATTTCTCTTGAGGGGAGAACCGCAAGCGACCCAGAGCAGTGAGGAAATATCTCAAACTTTGTTTAAGGTTACTTAAACTTGGGAAACCAATGTGCTGGGAAAGGCAGCTTATGAGGGCTTAATGCCGGGGTGGCTTTTCCGATCCCGAAAAAAAGCTGAATAAGTGTGTGGCGCCCAGGGATCCCTTTTAACCTGGAGGGGATCACTAGGGAGTTTAGGCCCTTGGAAACTTTTGTTCTGATTAAGCAAGTTCCCGATCAAAACGCCAAGGCCGGCATCAACAGTGACGGCACGATCGATCGCGCCAAGGCCAAGCGGATGTTAAACCCTTTTGATCGCTATGCACTGGAAGCAGCTCTGCAAACCAAACGGCAACACGGGGCGAGAGTAACGGCAATTACAATGGGGCCACCCCCGGCCATTGAGGTGCTCTACGAGGCCATTGCCCACGGGGTGGATCGGGGTATTTTGATGACCGACCGCCGCTTGGCCGCTTCCGATACCCTAGCCACAGCGTATACCCTGGCCCAGACGGTTCGCTATGCTGGCCGGCCTGATGTGATCTTCTGTGGGCTCCAGACCACCGACGGCGATACGGCCCAGGTGGGGCCACAACTGGCGGAGCGATTGGGGATCCCTCAGGTCACCTATTGCGAAGCCTTCGAGATTCGGGATGGGATCCTGGTGGCGCGGCGGGCCATTGAAGGGGGATCCCAGATCGTGATGGTGCCCCTGCCGGTTTTGATTACGGTGGCCAATTCCGCTCGGCGTTTGGCCTACCCCACTCTACGGGGTGTGCAGCGGGTGCAGCGGCTAATGCGGGATGAAATGGCACGGGCCGAGGCAATCCAGATCCTCAACTTGGACGATGTGGGGGCAGACCCGGAGCGCTGCGGTCTCAAGGGATCCCCAACCATCGTGGCTGCCACCGAAAAAGTGGGGGAAATTGGCGGCAACTGTCAGGTCTTTCAGGGACAATCCGTCCCCCAACTGGTCAACCAACTGACCCAGGCCGTTGACCTCTCCCGCTACGCCGCAACCTCCTAGATCTTTACATCTTGCGCCCCACCGGCCCCCCATCGCCCCTCAATCATCACTGTCTGATCATCGACCCCAGGCCAGCTGGCTGCGGTGAAAAGTTGACCCAGAAGGACTCTGCTGACCTCGTCGCAACCCCAACCCGATTCAATCCCGATCTCAACCTAGGAGTCACAGTTTTATGGATCGCAAGCGGATATTGGTCTTCGCGGAGCAGGTGAATGGGGAATTGCAGCCCATCGGCTTAGAGTTGTTGGGAGCCGGGCGGCGGCTGGCCGATAAGCTGGGAGCCACCTTGAGCGCTCTTGTGCTTGGATACAACATTGCCCACTTGCCCCCAATTCTGATCGGCCACGGGGCAGATCAAGTCTTCATTGCCGATCATCCGGAGTTGGCCGAATACCGCACCTTGCCCTACCGCCGGGTGATCACGGACTTGATCAAAAGCTGGCCCCAACCACCCCACACCATCCTGCTGGGATCCACCACCACCGGGCGAGATCTGGCCCCCCGCTTGGCCGCCCACCTGGAGACCGGCCTGACCGCTGACTGCACCGAGCTGGACATTGGCCCCTTCGAGTACACCAACAGCAAAGATCCCAGCAAGTCCGGCTTCTTCCCCGACTGCCTTTATGCCATCCGGCCCAGCTTCGGCGAATCTCTCAAGGCTCGCATCCTTGGCCCGTGGAAAAACCCGCAAATGGCCACGGTGCGCCCAGGGGTGATGGTGCCTCTGCCCTGGGATGGATCCCGCCAGGGGGACGTGATCCCGGTGCCGGTCAACTTGGATCCCGGCGATCTGCGCCTGCAGATTGTGGAAACGGTGCGCAACCTGTCCCAGGCGGTAGATCTCACCCGCGCCAAGGTAATTGTTTCCGGCGGCTACGGGCTGGGATCCCCAGAGGGATTTGAGCTGTTGAGGGAGTTGGCCGCTTGTTTTCCCAACAGCGCCGTCGGCTCCTCCCGCAAGGCCGTGGATTCTGGGTGGATCCCCTATGCCCACCAGGTGGGCCAAACCGGCAAGACCGTCCGCCCCCAGCTCTACATCGCCTGCGGCATTTCTGGGGCCATTCAACATCGCGTGGGCATGGACAAATCCCAGACGATCATTGCCATCAACAAAGACAGCGCCGCTCCTATCTTCAAATTTGCCCACTACGGCATTGTCGGGGATCTCTACCAGGTGGTGCCGGAGCTGATCCGGCAACTGCGACAGAGACAGGAGGAGCTCCGAGAAGGCGCCGAGGGCCAGCCTTTCCAGAGCCTCGGCGAGCGGATCCCAATTTTGCAGAGTCGATGAGAGATGGTTGGCAAAAACGCTCTCAGTGCAGGGCCATTGTCAGCAGCCCCTGCTGCCCCAGCAACACCTCCCGCAACAGGGTAACCAGGCCCACCCAAACCACAGGGGCCATGTCCACACCTCCCAGCGGCGGGATCAGGCGGCGGGTCGGGCTTAACAGAAACTCCGTCAGGCCGACCACCAGCGAGTAGGGCAACCGGGAAGTATCCAGTTGTGGATACCACGACAGAAAGATGCGCAGCACAAACAAGATGGTGTAAAGCGCCAGCAGCGGGCCAAGCACCCAAGAGGTGAGAATTGGCAGCATAGGTTACTCAAAGAACAGGTTTACTGGTGGCAGTTCTCTCCATTCTGCTCTAATTGGGAGGGTCTGCTGGAGTCCAGAGATACCTCGGGGAATGCAGGCGCTCGGCCCAAGTCAAACCCCAACTTTTTTAAACTTTAACCCTCTTCCCGAAAATGGCCTTACCGGCGGGGCAGCAACAGTTAAAGACTAGCGTCATAATGGACGTATCTTGCTGGACTGCAGGCAGGGATCCCATGCAAGGAAAACTACAAGAGATCGATATCCGCAGCATCCTTCAGCTCATCGAGCTGGGCCAGCGCACCGGTGAGCTTTTTGTAGAGGCCAGCCCCTCTGTCTACTGGTTTGTCTTCTTCCTGAATGGGCGGATTATCTACGCCTCTGAAACGGAAGGGAACATTGCCCGCCTCAGAGACTATCTGCACCGCTTCAAGCTGGAAGCCGCCCTGGAGGAAATTCAAATTCCCCACAAAGCCGCGGTCAACGCCCCCGAATACAACCGCCTCTGGTCTTTGCTGGAAAACCACAAGCTCAACCCCAACCAGGGCAAGCAAATCTTGCTGGGCATGGTGCGGGAAGTCCTCTTCGACCTGCTCAGCCTCCACCAGGGTTCCTTCATTTTTGAGGCCGGATCCCCCCTGGCCCCCCAATTGACCACCTTCCCCGTCACCCCCCTGCTCACCGAGATCGTAGCCCAAGTGCAGGAGTGGAAAAAGCTGCACCCCTACATCCAAGCTCCCAACCAAGCTCCCACCATCGTCAACCCCCTGCCGCTCCAGCAAAACCTGCCCGCCCCCGTCTTCAAAGCCCTGAGCGAGTGGTCAGACGGCAAAACCAGCATTCGCCAGATGGGTCGCTACCTGGGTCGAGACACCCTGGCGGTGGCCAAGGCCATCTATCCCTACGTCCGCCAAGGGGCCATTCAACTGTCCGAGCCCGTCTTGATCGCGGAGCCCAAGCCCAGCCGTCCCCTCAAACCCAGCGATAAGCCCAGCCACATCCTTTGCATCGACGACTCCATGGCCATCCAAAAAACCGTAGAGTTCATCCTGCAAAACGAGGGCTACCAGGTTACCACCATCGGCAATCCTCTCAAAGCGCTGGGACAGGTGTTTCTTCTCAACCCCGACATGATTCTCTGCGATGTGGCCATGCCCAAGTTGGATGGGTATGAGCTGTGCGCCATGTTGCGCAAATCCAGCCAGTTCCGCGAAACCCCCATGATTATGCTGACCGGCAAGGATGGTTTTACCGACCGGATTAAGGCCCGCATGGCCGGAGCGAACGAATTTTTGAGCAAACCCTTTGCGGAAAAGGAGTTGTTGACCATTGTCGAATCCTACGTGGGCCCTCCCCCCAAACGGGGCGGTGGCGAATAGGCGTTGGGGTAGCCAAAATGTTGGCACAGAAGACTATAGGCGAAGTACTGGACAGAAGAGTGGCCTCACCGAAACAATAGGGGTAGCATGGCCGGCCCGGAGCCAGGGAGCCAGGTGAGGTTACAAGAGCAAACCTCAGTCAAAGCAGCCCGACGGTTGCGCGGGAGTGCAAAAGGAGCAAGACGGCGATGAGCAAAGTGCTGGTGGTGGATGACAACCGTACCTACCTGGAGACCATTTCCAGCTTGCTTTCCGAGAACGGTTTGGAAGTCTCCACAGCAACAGACGGCGTAGAGGCAATGGAGTGCATTCGCCAGCAGAAGCCTGATGTGGTGGTGCTGGATATTGTCATGCCGCGCATGAACGGCTACGAGGTATGCCGGGAAGTGAAGGGGGATGAAAGTACCAAACACATTCGCATCGTCATGTGTTCCACCAAAGACCAGACCTTTGATATCGAGTGGGCCAGGCGCAACCAGGCGGATGCCTATGTAACCAAGCCCTTTAAGCCCCAAGAGCTCCTGGCGACCATCAAACATCAATTGCGGGAGATGAATCGGAAATGAGTCGCGTTTTGGTGGTGGAAGATAGCCAATCCCAGCGGGAGATGATCAGCAAGCTGCTGCAGGAAAACGGCTTCGAGGTGATGACTGTGGAAGACGGGGTGGAGGCCGTAGAGGCGGTGAAGCAAAACAAACCCGACCTGATCGTGCTGGACATCGTCATGCCGCGCATGAACGGCTATGAGGTGTGCCGTCTTCTCAAGGCCGACCCTCTCACCCAAAAAACGCCCATCGTCATGTGTTCTTCCAAGGGCGAAGAATTTGACCGCTACTGGGGGATCCGCCAGGGAGCGGATGCCTACATTGCCAAGCCTTTCCAGCCCCAGGAACTGGTGGGTACGATTAAGCAATTACTGAGAGGCTGAGAGCTGCCCCTTCTGCTTCCACGCCTTTCGGTAGGTCCTGAGAACGACTCTGCGTTTTAAGCAGGGAGGGGGGCGGGATCAACAGTCCACAAGACTATCCATGCGGGGGAGCATCATGCTGGGGGATCTGGATTTATTGATGGGGGATGAGACCCAAGAGTTGCGGGAGATGGAGGCTCCCGAAGGTGAGCTATTCCTAAAGTTCAAGATTGCCACCGGGGAGGAATTTGCGCTGCCAGCGGTATCGGTTGTGGAGGTGATGAGCATTGGCCCAGAGAAAATCACCCCCATGCCCAATGTGGACCCAGTTTTGCTGGGCACGCTGAATTTGCGGGGCGAGATCATCTGGGTTGCAGACCTGGGGCAATTTTTGGGGATCAGCCCGCCCCTGAACATCGACCGAGCCGAGATTCCTGTGGTGGCCGTGATGGATCAACAGGATTTGCTCATGGGCTTGGCTGTGGATTTAATTGTAGGCATGGAGTGGCTGAAGACTGAATTGGTGCGGCCTGCCCTCACGGCTCCTGAGTCCATGGCTCCTTTTTTGCGAGGGGAATGGGTGGTGCCCGGAACGGGATCGCGCTTGCCATTGCTGGATCAGTCGGCCATCCTGCGATCCAATCGTTGGGGTTGACAGACGGCCCCCTGGGAGCTCAGCGGGAGGAAAGTGTATAGTTCCTATCAAAGATCCAAGCTAACTCCAGCCACAATGGGGAAAGTTGGACCAAATCTATCCCCTACCGATGCGTGTCGAGGCTGTTGAGGGTAAGCCCTGAGACGGCGGCAGAAAGGCCCACTCTTGCTTGACTGAATGTGGAAAAGGGGGGATAGCCTGCATCCATGGGGTTTTGAGGTGTTGGGGGCGTTCCGTTTGCATCTGTGTTGACGCGTGAACAGAGGTAGGCAAGCAGTGAAGGGAGGATCCATGGTTCCGAGCGCGAACAGTCAGAGAGACTACACCGATGCGATGGCCGCCTTTTGGCAGGGAGACTACGTCCGGGCGGTGCGGTTGTTCAACCAAGTGGCCGCTGCTGAACCGCAAGATACTGCTGTCAAGCTGCTGCTGGCTTTGGCACAAAAACAAGCTGGGCAGTTGTTGGAAGCTCGCCAAACCTACAACACCATTTTACAAACAGCCAGTGATCCCGATGAGCTGGAGTCGGCCCGGAAGGGTCTAGAAGAGCTGTTGCAAATGGCACCGGAGCTGGCGGATCTTCCCGATTCCCCAGAAGCGGACGAGTTTCGCCCTCAAGATGAGTTTGCCCGTGGGTCGGATGCCTTTTCGGAAGAGGCTTTCTCTGCTCCCGATCCCTTCTTGCAGTTCGAGGAGATGGGGGAAGAGGAGGCGGATCCCTTTGCTCAGAATCCCTTTCCACTGGAGGCAGACAGCCTTGGCAGCGATTTCATGGGGGAAGAGAGATTCAGGGATCCCTTGGAGACCGGCCTGCAAATGCCGGGAGCTGATCCATTGGGTTCATCTCACCCGATGCCGACCCATTCTCGGGTAACACCACCGGCCACCTCGCGACGGGTAGGCTCGGAAGAGGGCGGGCCTCAAACCGATCCGGTGGTCGAAGATGACTTTGCCTTCCTCAACGAGTTCGATCGAGAGCATCTGGAAGCCCTAGAAGACAACTTCGACTCCATTACGCAGTTGGCCGGCGATGCCGATTTTCCCGATGAGATGGGCTTCTCCCTGCCCGGTCTTGAGGAAGAGGAGGGGGGATCCCTGGAAGAAAGCCTGCCGACCGAATTGGCTGCCCCCATGAGTGAGCCGATCCCTGCCCCCGATGAAGATACTGCCAGTCCCGGCTCTGCCCTCTTCGAGCTTGACGAGCTAGACAGCCTGGATCGCGAACTTGCCGGCATGGATGGCGGCGAGCCGGTGGGGGCCTTCCACCCAGATGAGGGGGCGATTGGGGGGATGAGCCCAATGGCGGAGACCGGCAGCGGAGCGGCCCAAGTCCTGCTGCCCACGGCCTCCCTCCCTATTCCCAGTGTAGGTGAACAAGGGGCAAGAACCTCTGCTGGGATCGCCAACCGACCGATTGGGGATCGGCAATTGGCCATAGCGCTTATCCAAGGAGCGGTGAGTTTGGCTGCCGGGCTGGCGATTGGCCTTGGGATCCCGGCCAATGGGGGAGCTCGCTTGATTGCCGGGGTGATTGGAGGCGGGCTGATCGGCACAGGAGCAGGGGTTATCCTCGGGGCCAGCAGTGCCAAACAAATTCGCTCCACCGCCCAAGAGCTGGCCGGCCACTTTGCCGCCTTGGCCCAGGGGAATTATTCAGTACGAGCCACAGCCAACACCCACGATGAGCTGGGGCGCTTGGCCGACAGCTTTAACCAGATGGCGGCTGCCCTTGAAGCCAACTTCGCCGAACTGAGCCAGCGGGCTGCCGAGCAAGGGCAAGCTAAGGAAGACCTACAGCGCCAGGTGATTCGCCTGCTGGACGACGTGGAAGGGGCTGCCCGTGGAGACCTGACGGTGCGGGCAGAGGTGACTGCCGACGTGCTGGGGGCTGTGGCCGACTCCTTTAACCTGACCATTCGCAGTCTGCGAGACATTGTCAGCCAGGTGAAGCGGGCCGCCGCCGCCGTGAACGATGCCGCCTTGCAGAACGAGGACTTTGCCCGCAGCCTCTCTGCCGACGCCTTGCGCCAGGCGGAGGAGATTTCCAACTCCCTCAACTCCATTCAGGAGATGACGGACTCCATTCAAGAGGTGGCCAGCAACGCCCGCGAAGCGGCCAACGTGACTGCCCAAGCCACAGAAGCAGCCGCTCGGGGTGGAGAAGCTGTGGATCGCACGGTAAGTGGCATCCTGGAAATTCGCGAAACCGTGGCAGAAACCACCCGCAAAGTGAAGCGATTGGCGGAATCCTCGCAGGAAATTTCCAAAATTGTGGCTTTGATCTCTCAAATTGCCTCGCGCACCAACCTGCTTGCCCTCAACGCCAGCATCGAGGCGGCCCGAGCCGGGGAATCGGGACGGGGCTTTGCCATCGTGGCCGATGAGGTGCGACAACTGGCCGACCGAGCTGCCAAAGCCTCGAAGGAGATTGAGCAGATCGTGTTGCAGATTCAATCGGAAACCGGCAACGTGATGACGGCTATGGAAGAAGGCACCCAACTGGTGATCGAGGGGACGCGGCGGGCCGAGCAGGCCAAGAACAGCCTGGACGAGATTATCGAGGTCAGTCGCCGGATCGACGAGTTGGTGCGGGCGATCTCTCAGGCCACCGTGCAACAAACGGAAACCTCTCGCTCTGTGGCGCAGGTGATGCAATCGGTGGAGTTGACCGCCAACGAGACCTCTAAGGAGGCGCAGAAGGTGGCAGCTTCGCTCCAACAGTTGGTGAGCATCGCCCGCGAGTTGCAAACTTCTGTCGGTCGCTTCCGGGTTGGGGATGAATGAGCAAATCTGCTGTTTTGAGGGCATTCTAGGGACAAGGATCCCCATGCAGGAGACGTTATCGATCCTTAGCAAATGCCACTGGGATCCCCCTGTTCCGACTTTTGGCCGGACTCTTCGCTCAGGCGAGCCTCAATCTGTCCGGTCTGCTATTACTGATGCATACCTGTGGGCTGTAGGAAGGGCCTCCTGCCATGAATGAAGAAGCACAAAAGCGGATCCTCAGTTATTTCATCGAAGAAGCCCGCGACCACTTGGCAACGATTGAACAAGTGCTCCTCAGCCTGCGGGACAGCATGAGCGATCCCGAGCTGATCAACGAGCTGTTTCGAGCTGCTCACTCCATCAAGGGGGGAGCTGCCATGCTGGGCCTCACCAGCATCCAACGGACGGCCCACCGCATGGAAGATTTTTTCAACATCTTTCGCTCCCGTCCAGGCGGAGTGCCTGTCGACCAGCACCTGGAAACCCTGCTGCTGCGGGCTTTTGATGGGCTTTCGATGTTGTTGGAGGAGCTGCAGAGCCCCCGCGGCCTCACCCAAGAAGTCAGCAACACCACCCTGGCGGAATTGGAGCCGGTTTTTCAAGAGACCGAAAGGCACATTCAAAATCTTCTCGGCGAGGGCCCTGTCTCAGCTCCCGTCTCGCCGCCGGCGGTTCGCACCCTACAGCAGGACATGGCGGAGGTGGTGCCGCAGCAGTTGCGCCAGATGCTGGAGCTGTTTAAACAACGGGATCAGCCAGATGTCCGAGAGCGCTTGGCAGCGGCGAATGCCGTTCTCAAGGAGATCGGGCAAGTCCATCATCTGGCGGGCTGGCAACAGTTGACGGAAACTTTCGAGCAAGCTCTGGGCAACCCCGATGCCGACCTGCGTGCTCTGGCTTTGGTCGCCCTGCGGGATTTGAAGCAGGGACAGCAGCTCATCCTAGACGGCAAGGCCGAACAGGTTGCCCCTTCTTCAGAACTGCAACAATTGGCTCGCCCTGCCGCCCCTCCTGCCCCACCGGATCCTCTTGAGGTGGTGGTGCATCAGCAGATCCCGGCCCTGCTGCGCCAGATGCTGGAGCTGTTCAAACGTCCTGACGACCCGGCCACTCGACCGGCTCTGCAAGCTCTGGCCCAATCTTTGCAGGATTTGGGGCAATCTTCGGCTCTGGAACTGGGGGGCTGGACAGATTTGACCCGCTTGATCGGCGAGATTTTGGCGGATCCCAGCCAGGATTTGCGGCAGTTGGCCCTGCCGGTGCTGCGAGATCTGAAGCAAGCCCACCAGGCTCTGGCCAATGGAGCGGCAAACACCATTCAGCCCTCGGCTGAGCTGCTGGCTTTCCGCCCTGTTCCGGCAGCCCCTGAAGAGCCAGAAGTCCCTGAGCCCTTCGACCTTGGCCTTGCTTGGGGGTCTGAGGCAGAGCCGTCATTCCCAGAACCTGGGGGTGCCCCAGAGGATTGGGCTGCGGCTGCTGGGATCCCTGCGGAGGAAAGCGCTGCCCCCGATCTGAGCTGGGAAGCTGAGCCGGTGCCAGAGGCGGTAACCCTCGCCGAGACCTCTTTTGATGGAGATGAGCTCGGAGCCGACCGGTTGCCGGAGCAGGAGAGCGCAGAGACAAGCTGGGATCTGGTGGCAGAGCAGACCTCATCCCTTGGGGAAGCGGGCACTGCTGAGGACTCCGTCCCGCTGGCGGGAACAGATTCAGAGCACCGATCTGCTCCCGCGGAAGAGGGGGATCTGGATCTGAGTTGGCCAGGGATCCGAGCCGAAGCGGCTTGGGAGGAAGACTGGAGGACAGCTGCCGTGCCGGCAGAAAGCCCAGAAGAGGACGGGCAGGGAGCTGACTTGGCCTCTGTTGCGGACGACTTCGGTCGCGTTAGCGGAGCGGAGCTCTATGCCACTCCCTTGGATCTGGAGGAAGAAGCCACCTCAGCCTTTGACGAGCTGTTTGCCAACGCAGAAGCGCTATCCGATATCGAAGAGTTCCCAACGGAGCTGATCCCCTCCTCTCCTGAGCCCCTCTTGCAGACCTTTGAGGATCTGAGCCCAAGGTTGGATGAGGAGAGAGCTGAGGCCGATCTGGCGGAGCTGTTTGCCGAAGTGGTGGGTGAAGGGGCAGAGGGGTTTGTCTCTGCTGAGCCTGCCTGGGATGCTGAACAGGAGCCGACTGCCCAGAGCGTTGCTGCGGAAATGGGCGAGGGATCCGGCTTTGTCCCAGACGAAGCCGCAAGTGCCGGGGTAGAGGCCCTATTTGAGCTGGAGGAACTTCCCGTAGAGAGTGCTTTCCGGCAGGAAGGGTCTCAGCTTCCGGACTTGGAGGCCGTTCCCGCTGGTGAGCCGGAGGCCGATCCTTGGGCGGCTGAACCGTCCCCACCCCTTCAGGAAGCCCTTGAGGACGGGGAAATCGCAGCAGACCTTTGGGCTGAATTTCCCGCAGATATCCAGCTAGAGGATTTTTCCATCCCAGCAGATTATCTGGCAGAGTCGGGATCCGACGAGGTGGGATCCTCAGAGTTCGCTGACTCTGCTGCCTTCGATACTGCCGAAGACAGCCTGGAGAGCTTTTTTTCCACCCCTGCGGCAGAAGCCGATCCGGCTTGGTCGATGCCGGAAGCAAGTGAACCTTCCGTATTTTTGGATCCCTTTTTTGGCCCATCCCTGGACATCGCTGAGGCTGATGCTGCCGAAGCTGAGCAACTGGGGGATCTCTTTATCGGCGAACCCTTCCCCACGTCGCCCGACATGGCCAATGAGCCGAGGGAATCGCCAATTCCAGACTTCGGAGCCGAGCTGAGCCTAGGGGATCTCTTCGCCGGCGAGACCCTCGAGGAGGCGTCCGATGGGGACTCCATCCCCCTGACCCAATCAGCAGCTGGGGACACAGCAGAAGCCCAGGAGTGGGCGCTTCTGGAGGATCTGTTCCCGGTCCAGGAGGAGTCTTTCGCAGACCTGCAACCCACGGCTGAGGAGGCAGTCGCCCCTTCCCCCGAGCTCTCCTTCGACCGTCTCGATGCCCTATTCACCCAGGAATCCGACCCAGAAGAACTGAGCCTGGGGGCCAGGGGATCCCTCTCGGCCATGGATAGCGACAGCCAGGTGGATCTGGATGAGTTGAGCCAGTTCTTTGCAGAAGGGGAAGCGCCCCAAGAAGAACCCCCCTTGGATCTTGCCACCTTCCTGGAGAACACAGAAGCTTTGCAAGCGAGCAGCCTGGCGGAAGTGCCCGTGTCTGAGCCAGAGCCGCCGGTTGCCGCACTGGAGGAAGAAAATGCCCTCCAGCCTGCGGAGGACGATCTGGAAAGCCAGTTGGCCAGCCTGTTTGCAGAGGATGAATCCTTAGCCGTTCCTGTTGGCGAGGCCGAGACCCCAGAGGAAGAGGCGCTGGAAGCTGCTCCGGCTCCCCGTTTGGACGATTTGGCCGCCCTCTTCGACGCTGCCGAGCCGGCGGTAACCCCTGAGCTAGAAAAGGCTATCGCCCCCCTTGTGGGATCCCCTGCAGCCGCGAGCGGCGAGGCTGCTGACGACTTTGCAGCCCAGCTGGAATCGCTCCTGGGCGATCTCGAGGTTCCTGCCCAAGCACCTGCCGCTGCTCCTACACCTTCACCATCTGTTGCTGCTCCCGCTCCGGCGGCAACTGGGCCGACTTCACGGCGAACTGCTGCCCTCAGCAACCCTGTGATGCGGGTGGAGGTGCGCCACCTCGACTCCATCAACAACCTGGTGGGAGAGTTGGTGGTCATCCGCAACAGCATGGAGCAAAACCAAACCCGTCTGCGCCAGTTTCTGGATGGCCTGTTGGGCCGTGTGCAACAGCTAGGGGATCTGGGCCAGCGCATGCGGGATCAGTATGACCGCTCCTTGCTGGAATCGGCTTTGTTCTCCAGCCGCAGCAGCTCAGCCTATGGCGGCACGGTAACGGTGGGCTTCGGTCGAAATGGGGAGGGATCCAGCCGAGGAAGGCGGAGTCATTCCTCCGGCCAAGAGTTCGACAAGCTGGAGATGGATCAGTTTACGGCCTTCCACGCTCTGGCCCAGGAGATCATTGAGCTCATCGTGCGGGTGCGCGAGTCCTCCTCCGACATCGAGTTTGCCGTGGATGAGGCCGAGCAGATCACCCGCCAATTCCGGCAGGTAACCACCCAACTGCAAGAGGGCCTGAACCGGGCGCGCATGGTGCCCTTCTCGCAAGTTGCCGACCGCTTGCCCCGCGCCATTCGGGATCTCTCCATCAAAACGGGCAAGCAGGCCAGCCTGGTGGTGGAAGGCCGTGACACGCTCATCGACAAGGCCATCCTGGAGGAGCTCTATGACCCCATGACCCACCTGGTGAACAACGCCCTGGTACACGGGATCGAGACCCCTGAGGAGCGGCGGCGGGCGGGCAAGCCCCCTGAGGGCAAGATCACCGTCAAGGCCTTCTATCAGGGCAACCAAACCATCATCATCGTCTCGGACGATGGCGCCGGGATCCCGGTGGAGAAGGTCAAGGCCAAGGCCCAAAGGCTGGGGCTGCTGTCGGAGCAAGCCGACGAAGACGAAGTGTTCAACGTTCTCTTCCACCCCGGCTTCAGTGTTCGCGAGGCCAGCGAAGTGGACGATCTGGCCGGGCGGGGGGTTGGCTTGGATGTGGTGCGCCGCAACATCACCGATCTGCGCGGCAGTATCCAAGTGGATTCTGTGCGGGGCAAAGGAACCACCTTCACCATCCGCCTCCCCCTCACCCTGAGCATCTCCAAGGCCATGGTGTGTGTCAGCGACAAAGCCCTGATCGCCTTCCCCCTGGATGGCGTGGAGGAGATGCTGGATGTTCCTGCCGACGAAGTTCAGCCGGATGAGCAGGGGCGGCCCTCGATTCTCTGGCGGGATCAGCGCCTTCCCTTCCAGCCCCTCTCAAATCTGCTGGCCTACAGCCGCAGCCACAGCCGCAGCCGTTCCGAGGTGTACAGCATCACCCAGGATGAGGGCATTATTCCCATTGTCATCCTGCAAAGTGCCGGCCAGTATGTTGCCCTGCAGGTGGACAGCTTCGTGGAAGAGCAGGAAATCGTGATCAAGCAACTGCGCGGGCCTGTGCCCAAGCCACTGGGCATTTCTGGGGCAACGGTGTTGGGGAACGGGCGGGTGCTGCCGATTGCCGACATCATCGAGCTGGTGGACATAGCCCACGGTCGCCGTCGGGATCTCAACCGCTTCTGGCTGGATCACCGGGATGAGGAGCCAACCCCAGAAGAGGTGCGCCAGACCACCGTGTTGATCGTGGACGACTCGATCACCGTTCGGGAGCTGCTCTCGATGTCTTTCCAGAAGGTGGGCTACCGGGTGGAACAGGCGCGGGATGGCCAGGATGCCTGGGAAAAACTGCGCGGCGGCCTGCCCTGCGACCTCATCTTCTGCGACATCGAGATGCCGCGGATGGACGGCCTAGAACTGCTCACCCGCCTGCGGGAAGACAGCAACTTCAAGCATCTCCCGGTTGCCATGCTCACCTCGCGAGGGGCAGAACGGCACCGGCAAACAGCACGGGAGCTGGGAGCAACTGCCTACTTCACCAAGCCCTATCTGGAAGAGGAGCTGCTCAGCGCTGCTGCCCGCATGTTGAGGGGGGAACAGTTGTTGGCGCCCAACCCAACTTCCTAATCGCGACAGCGGTGCGGTTCCCGTTCAGTGTGGCGCAGCAACATAGGGTGCTGTAGGCATGGCACTCTCCCATCAGCGGGTGCCGAACAGGCGATCCCCTGCATCTCCTAGGCCGGGGAGGATGTAGCCGTGCTCGTCTAGGCCATCGTCTACAGCAGCGGTATAGATTGGCACATCTGGGTTCTGTTCGTGGAAATACCGGATCCCTTCTGGGGCGGCCACCAGGCAGATGAAGCGGATCGACTGGGGTCGGGTTTGGCGTAGGCGCGCTACAGCCGCTGCTGCCGAATGGCCGGTGGCCAACATTGGATCCACCACCAGCACCTCACGATCTTCGATATCGGTGGGCACCTTGAAGTAGTACTCGATGGGGATCAGGGTATGGGGATCCCGATATAGGCCGATATGCCCCACCCGTGCTGATGGGATCAGCTCCAGCATGCCGTCGAGGAGC
This sequence comes from Thermostichus sp. MS-CIW-40, assembly GCF_054058315.1. Lineage (NCBI taxonomy): Bacteria > Bacillati > Cyanobacteriota > Cyanophyceae > Thermostichales > Thermostichaceae > Thermostichus > Thermostichus sp. MS-CIW-40. Next base: position 29,336 of record NZ_JBSSAC010000017.1, on the reverse strand, counting down.
CCTTGGCCGGCCCGCAGGATGGAGACAAGCACCAACTTTTTCTCTGCCGCCAACATCGGCGCCAACATTGGGGCCATCGGGGTTTGAATGGACTGTAGCTTGAGGGGCAGATCGCGGGTCACCTCGTAGGCCATCAAGAGGCTGATCTCCCGCATCAGCGCTCGGAAGTCGGCGGTTGTAGTTTCAACACGGCGCATGAGGCTGAGCTTGTGCTGCACCAGAGGGTGATCGATGGTAATCACCTGGGCCACCATGCTGTGCTCCTGAGATAATCGGGATCCCGTGATGGATGCCAGAATAGCAGAAGCGCTTGTCCCCCCGGTGGGCCGAAGGCTCTATCTGCTTGCTGTTGTCAAGGGGAGTAATCCGTGCAGATCCGCTTTGCTGTGGTGAGCGATCCCCACGTCGCCCTCCCTTCCACCCTTTGGGATCACCCCAGCCGATTTCACCTGGTAGAGGTGAGCATCCCGGCTCTGGAACAGGTTTTGCAGCATCTGGTGCAGTTGCCTCTGGATTTTCTGCTGTTGCCGGGGGATCTGACCCAGCATGGGGAGCCGGAAAACCATGCATGGCTGGCAGAGCGGCTGGCTCGACTGCCCTTTCCGGCTTTTGTGGTGCCCGGCAACCACGATGTGCCCCAGCCCAAGGCCAACGGGCGCTCCATCGGTTTGGCGGATTTTCCCCGCTACTACCGAGCTTTTGGCTATGAGGATGGGCAGTCTTTGGATTACAGTCGGCTGTTGCGGCCAGGGATCCGTTTGATCGGCCTCAATTCCAACCATTTTGATGCTCAGGGTCAATTGGTGGGGTGTCTAACCCCAGAACAACTGACCTGGCTGGAGAAAGAATTGGCGGCAGCCAAAGAAGAGCTGGTGCTGCTGATGGTGCACCATAATGTGGTCGAGCATCTGCGCGGCCAGTCTCTCCATCCCTGGGGGCGTCGCTACATGCTGGAGAATGCCTCTCAGTTGCGGCGGCTGCTGCAAGCTTATGGGGTGCAACTGGTGTTCACCGGACATCTGCACATCCAGCACATCGCCCGACGAGGGGGGGTTTACGACATTACCACCGGCTCTTTGGTCAGCTTTCCCCACCCCTACCGCCTTGTCGAGATCCGGTCGGATCGAGAGACCGGAATCCAAGTCCATATCCAGAGCTACCGGGTGGGATCCCTGCCCGATTGGCCCGATTTGCAAGCGTTCTCCCGGGAGTGGATGGCCCAGCGCAGCGAACCAGCGGTGGTTAAGTTTTTAACCTCCGCACCGCTGAATTTGCCTTTGGAACAGGCACAAGCCTTGGCCCCACAATTGCGCTACTTTTGGGCAGCGGTGGCTGCCGGGGATCCAGACCTCACTTTCCCCGACTTTCCCCAGCCAGCAGGCCGATTTCTGGAGCGTTTCAGCCGTTGTTTTCGCTGCCCGCCTGATAACCAGGCCCAGTTTCGTTTGATTTCGATTTTCTCTTTTCCAGTTTCTAAGGATCCCCCCCAAGGGGGAACCCTCAACTTGAGTTCAAGGGAAAACGCCAGATCTCAAGCTGTTTCCAATTTCTAGGGATCCCCCCGAAGGGGGAACACCATTCGAGGGGACTCGCGTTTTTCTGGTCTGGTCCCAATAGCGTGTTTCCAATTTCTAGGGATCCCCCCGAAGGGGGAACAGTATTACTGGAACTACCGTTCCCAACGGTGGGTTCGTATGAGTTTCCAATTTCTAGGGATCCCCCCGAAGGGGGAACTACTACAACGACGATGGCAGTGTCAAAGTTGAGGGGGGGGGGAATGTGATCAGTGGTAATCACTTTGTGCAGACCACCAGCAGTCAAGGGACGACCATCGGGCGGGATCGCAGGGGCAACCACTGGCTACACCATTTTGTCCAATGGCATCGTTTGCACTGGCAGGGGCAGAACCCGCACTTGTATCATTCCGCCCAATGTGCCTATTTACGCCGTACCCAGCCGTTGACCGTAAATCTACTATCGGCAAACTGCCGTGAGGGACAAGTCACGGGTAAAACTTCGTGCATCAGATAGCTGGGAAAGAAAATGATAGTGTTGTTGGCAGGAACATAGGTTTTATAGGTGTCGGCTTTGACATACATATTGTTTCGCACTTCAGAGTCGTAGATCAGCAGTTCCCCCCCAGAAAACTGCTTGGGTTCTCGGTAGAAGTAATAGACATAGGTCAGTTCCCTTTCTTTGGCATCAGGACTGCCGTTGTCATTGTGCACTTTGTAATAATTGCCGTGGTTGTGCGCTGTCATTTGACATTCGATGTAGGCGATGGGAAATGGCTCCATTTTTAGGCTTTTGAGCACTTGGGGGATTAGCATTTGCACATAGTGGAGAATCACCCCTGAAAACTCAGGGAAGTCATGCAGCACCCATGAACGGCGGTATTCACTGTCATTCGCTGAGTTTCGGGAAGGGACAAACCGCCCTTCGTTGGCGATCGCATATTCTAGTAACTGTTGGTTTTTGTCCCGCGGCAAAAAGTTATCCACCCGTGCATAGACCGCAGGCTGTTTTTGGGGCGCGGTGGTGGGGGTGTGGACATTGATAGCCTTGTTAGGAGTGATAGACCAAAGCCTGATCCCCTCTTGCTCGTCAACTACACAACAGCGGAAGTTGCGCCACGGAAATTCATAGGCGAGGGGTTGTTCCCGCAGAATTGCCAAGCGGGACTCTGGTAAACCTAAAACCTGCCCCAGTTCCTCCGTGGTGAGCCAATACCCCCTCTCGGCAATCTCTTGTACTGCCTGCAGTTGGCGCATTAAATCTGTAACTTTTTCCCAACCTTCTGGCATAGCTACCCCCCTGCTCTCTGCCATGCTGACCAAAATCTCGCCATCTGCTCAGCTGTGCCCACAGTGATCCCAAGTCCTGTTTCCAATTTCTAGGGATCCCCCCGAAGGGGGAACATGGCCGCCCGCCGCACCTCCGGTGGCACCTTGGCCAAGTTTCCAATTTCTAGGGATCCCCCCGAAGGAGGAACTTCACTACTCAATAAATTGGAGGAGTACTATGGCTACTGGTTTCCAATTTCTAGGGATCCCCCCGAAGGGGGAACTCCACCCCTATTAAAGCCAAGCAGGGCAAGGGATGCAAGACCCGTTTGCGAGGGATCCGGAAAAAAGGGGGCAAAAAGAGTTTCGGCGAGGGGGTTTTGGGGCCGGAAAGCCTTGTGGCACAAGGCGTCGAGGGATCCGAAGAAAGAATGGGCTTTTCCGAGATTTTGAGGGACGCTCGCAGAGGCGTTGATACCGTTTTGGTGTTCTTTTGGAAACATCAGGATCCCTGAGGTTTGGCTAGGCTATCTGTTGGCAGGTGGCGAGCTCCTGCTAGGGTTGCTCGATATGGGAGCGAGGCTCCAGGTGGATGAGGATCCGCGCCGGCCCGTAGCGCCCTTGCAGGAGGTGTTCGACTTCCTCAGTGAGGCGGTGGGCGGACTCAATGTCCTGTGGCTCCACCACCAGGTGCATCTCGATAAAGACCATTTCCCCTGGGATCCCGCGGGAAGTGATGTCATGGCAGTCGAGCACGCCTGGCACGCTCAGGATCAGATCCCGCAGGGCCTCAGAGGGGATCGCCACCCGGTCGGTGAGGTAGGGAAGATACTCCTGCAGCACTTCCCAGCCGCTTCGGAGCACCAGCAGCGCCACCGGCAAAGCCAGGGCTTGATCCAACCAAGGGATCCCCCAATAATGCATGCCGGCCAACCCCAGCAACACTGTCAGCGTCACCCCAACGTCGCTGAGGGTATGGCGCGCATCGGCCAACAGCAGCGAGCTGGACAGAGCTTTGCCCCAGCGGTGCTCGTAGAGGGTGACAAAGACGTTAATGCCCAACACCCCCACCATCACCCCCAAGGTTAGCTCGTCAATCTGCAGGTGGGGCTGGGGCTCCCAAAACCGCTCCACGGCTGTGCGCAAGATTTCCAGGCTGGCCATCCCCAAAAAGGCAGCGATCCCCAGCGCTCCAATGGCTTCAAACTTGCGATGGCCGTAGGGATGGTCGTCATCGGGCTCTGGCGAAGAAAAGCGCATGGCCACCAAGCCCAAAATGTTGCTGGCGCTGTCGGTGGAGCTGTGCAGGGCATCGGCAATTAGGCTTAGGGATCCCGTCGTCAGCCCCAGGATTAACTTGATCAGAAACACCAGGACATTTAGCCCTAGCGTGACGTACAGCACCCTCTGCACTTGGCGCTGACGGCGGCTGGCTATGGCAGCAGAATCCAGAAAGCTCACTGCAGCTCGGGCGGGGATCCACAGATATCCTGCTTTATTCTGTCACCGACCTCAATAGGGGTAAGGGAGGGTACCCTAAAAGCAAGCTGCTAAGGCTTAGTCAAGTGGCCGCCGATTGGGGAGCGAACTCTGAGTATGCACGTTGCTGTGGTAGGCGCTGGCTATGTGGGCCTGGTAACAGGGGCTTGCCTGGCTCACCTAGGAAATAGCGTTATCTGTGTGGACAACAACCCCGCCAAGATTGAAGGGCTGCAGCGGGGTCGCCTGCCCATCTACGAGCCCGGCCTGGAAGAGCTGGTGCGGGAGGGAACTGCGGCGGGTCGGCTGCACTTTAGCACCGATCTGGGCTCTGGGATCCAGGCCAGCGAGGTGGTGTTTATTGCCGTGGGCACCCCGGCCCTGCCCAGCGGGGATCCCGATCTGCGCTACGTGGAAGCAGTGGCGCGGGAAATTGGCCAGCATCTGGACGAGCACTATCGAGTCATTGTCAACAAATCCACTGTGCCCATTGGCTCTGGGGACTGGGTGCGCATGCTCATTTTGGACGGGGCCGCCGAAGCCGCCAAGCAGCGGCTGAGCAGCCGAGAAGTGGGGAGGGATCCTGAGGCCAGATCCCTGACCTTAGAGCTCTCCCCTTGGACGCCGCAGTTTGACGTGGTGAGCAACCCCGAGTTCCTACGGGAGGGCAGTGCCATCCAAGATACCTTCTACCCGGATCGCATTGTGATTGGCTCCAACAGCCCCCGCGCCATTGAAATCATGCGGCAGCTGTATGAACCCATCCTCAACCGCCAGCAGGGCCTGCAAGGGGATCCCGTGCCTTTGCTGGTCACCGACCTGGCTTCTGCCGAAATGATCAAGTATGCCGCCAACGCCTTCCTGGCCACCAAGATTAGCTTCATCAACGAAATGGCCAATATCTGCGAGCGCACCGGCGCCGACATCACCCAGGTGGCAGAAGGGATCGGCCTAGATAGGCGCATTGGCCGCGCCTTTCTCAACGCTGGCATAGGGTGGGGCGGAAGCTGCTTCCCCAAAGATCTGGCGGCTCTTATCCAAACCGCTGCTGACTATGGCTATGAGGCCAAGCTGTTGCGGGCCACGGTGGAGGTTAACCGAGAACAGCGGCAACGTTTGGTGGAAAAGCTGCAGCAAGCCCTCAAGGTGCTCAAGGGAAAAACCATTGGCCTACTGGGTCTGACGTTTAAACCCCACACCGACGACCTGCGGGATGCCCCTTCCCTGACTTTGATCGAACAACTCCACCGTCTGGGGGCCAAGGTCAAGGCATATGATCCAATTGTATCCGCCTCGGGGATGCGGGAGGGGCTAGCCCATGTGGTGGTGGAAACGGATGTGTTTCGCCTGGCCCAAGATTGCGATGCCCTGGTGCTGGTGACGGAGTGGCCGGAGTTTTTGTCGCTGGATTACCGACGGATTGCAGAGCTGATGCGGCGGCCCTTGCTCATCGATGGCCGTAACTGTCTGGATCGGGAGGCGGTGCGGCAGGCGGGCATAACCCTCATTGGAGTGGGCTGGTAGGCGCTGAGAAACAAGGGGAATTCATGAAAATCTTGGTTACAGGTGGCCTGGGATTTATCGGATCCCACTTGGTAACCCGCCTTCTGCAAGAAGGCCACTGGGTCATTTGCCTGGACAATGGCTCCACAGGCCGGCAGCTCAATGTCCAGGCCCATCTGGACAACCCCGCCTTTCAGTTCATTTGGCACGACGTGGCGGATCCCTTGCCGCCCGCTTTGCCAGAGGCTGGGATCCAGCAGATCTACCACCTGGCTTGCCCCGCTTCTCCCCCCCACTACCAAGCGGATCCCATCCGCACCATCCGCACCAGCGTCTGGGGCACCTATCACCTGCTGCAACTGGCCCAGAAAACAGGGGCTAGGTTCCTGCTGGCCTCCACCTCAGAAGTGTACGGGGATCCCCAAGTGCATCCCCAACCGGAAGACTACTGGGGCCACGTCAACCCCATCGGCCCGCGGGCCTGCTACGACGAATCCAAGCGCTTGGCGGAAACCCTCACCTTCGACTGGCAGCGGCAATACCAAACGGAGATCCGGGTGGCCCGCATCTTCAACACCTACGGCCCCGCCATGCGGGAGGACGATGGCCGCGTGGTGAGCAACTTTATCGTCCAGGCCCTGCGCGGGGATCCCTTAACAGTTTATGGGGATGGATCCCAGACCCGCAGCTTTTGCTACATCTCCGACCTGGTGGAAGGCTTGATCCGGCTGATGAACAGCCCCTACCCCGGACCCTTTAACTTGGGCAACCCAGAGGAGTTCACGATCCTGGAGCTGGCCCAGCAGGTGCTCGCCCTCACCGGCAGCCCTTCTCCCATCGTTTACCGGCCTCTGCCGACGGACGATCCCAAGCAGCGGCGGCCCGACATTCGCAAAGCCCGTGCCCTCTTGGGGTGGGAACCTCGGATCCCGCTGCAAGTTGGGCTGCAACAGACCATCCCTTACTTTCGTCAGCGGCTGGGGCTGGACTAATCATCAGGTGCTCCCGACAACCCCAACCCGTTTGAGAACCATTTTCGCCTCAGCTCGGTTGACCTGGGTGAATGGCTGCCAGCGGCTCCAGTTGGCGGGCTTGCTGTTGCAGCCGACTCACCAACTGCCGACATACCACTTCACACAGCTCAAAGCACATGGGATCCGCAATTTGGTAATAAACACTCACCCCCTTGGGCTGACGGCTGACGATCCCTGCCTGCGCCAAGATTTTCAGGTGCTTGGAAACATTGGCCTGGCCCATACCCGTAGCTTCCAAGATTTGGGTGACGTTCTTGGGCCCCGAGCGCAACTGACACAGGATCTGCAGGCGGCTGGGTTCCGCCAAAACCTTGAAGTACTCTGCCACGCTGTCGAGAACCTGCGGCGTCAGGATCGTGCGACACTCATTCACATCCGCTCTGCTCACCGGCTTTCTCCCATCAACAAACCTGCTTGCGCCGTTCGTCAACTTGATTTTAACACTAGATAGTTATATAGTGTTCCTAGAAAGTCCAAGTTCACGTCGGGCTTTCGATACCAGACAGGAGGGCACTATGCTATTTCGCCAACTGTTCGACGCAGAAACAAGCACCTACACCTATTTAATCGCGGATCCGACAACTCGCGAGGCCGCCCTGGTGGATCCGGTACTGGAGCAGGTGGAGCGGGATTTGAAGCTGATTCGGGAATTGGGTCTAACCTTGAAGTACTGCCTGGAAACCCACGTTCACGCGGATCACATCACGGGAACCGGGAAGCTGCGGGAACTGACCGGTTGCCAAGGGGTGGTGCCAGTACAGGCCAAGGCTCAATGTGCAGATCGTTTCATCGGTCATGGGGAAACGCTGCAAGTGGGATCCGTCGTCATTGAAGCCATCGCTACCCTGGGCCACACCGACAGCCACATGACCTACCGCGTGAATGGGGATCGCGTCCTTACCGGAGATGCCCTGCTGATCCGCGGCTGTGGGCGCACGGATTTCCAAAGCGGGGATCCCGGCCTGATGTACGACCATGTTACCCAGCACTTGTTTACGCTGCCCGACGAGACTTTGGTCTACCCCGGCCACGACTATCGCGGGCACACCGTCTCCACCATTGGCGAGGAGAAGCGCTGGAACCCGCGCTTTGTGGATCCGGAAACGGGCAACCTGCGTTCCCGTGAGAGCTTCATTGCCCTGATGAACAGCCTCAACCTGCCCCAGCCGAAGAAGATCCAGGAAGCGGTGCCGGCCAACGAGCAGTGCGGCCAAGTGGCAGCAGCGGTTTAATTCCTTCTGGGCAGCGAGGTGCAGGGTAAGCCCCCGCCGGCTGGGGAGCCCATGTGAAACTCCGATGGTGAGGGCCTGCTGCTCTGGGTAACCTTCTCTCAATTGGCTTGCCAGAAATGGAGAGTTTGAGCGTGGATCGAGAAAGTCTCTATGAGAGCGATTTCTACGCTTGGATCCAGCAACAAGCTCAATTTCTGCGGGATCGGGCCTGGGAGAAGCTGGATCTGCCCAATTTAGTCGAGGAGATTGAATCGTTGGGCAGGCAACAGCGGCAGGAACTGCGAAACCGACTTGCAGTTTTGGTTGGGCATCTCCTCAAGTGGGAGTACCAGCCAGAGGGGAGATCCGCAAGCTGGCTCCTCACCCTCCAGCTGCAGCGGCAGGAAGTTCTGGAGCTTCTTGAAGAAAGCCCAAGTCTCAAGCCCTATTTGCCAGAGGCCATCTCCAAGTCTTACTTGGGAGCGCTGAAGCTGGCCCTGGAGGAGACCAAGCTGCCCAGAAAGATTTTCCCCAAAACCTGCCCTTATTCCTCAGAGCAAATCCTGGATAGCCGGTTTTACCCCGGTGAGCCCAGTCATTTGCTTGAGGAGGGGGACTAATCCCAAAAATCGCTGCATTTTGCATTTTAGACAACGCTAGAAGCAAGGAGACAACCATGACCGTAACCCAGCAAAACCCCACGCCTTCTCAGGAACGGGATCCCCGTCTCAAGGAGATCGATGCCCTGACCTTAAAACAGTGGCTGGATCAGGGGCGAGTCCAGCTCATTGATGTGCGGGAGCCAGGAGAATACGCCGATGAGCGGATCCCGGGGGCCATCAACATGCCCCTATCTACCTTTGACCCGGCCAAAGTGCCTGCTTCCACGCCAGAGAAGCCGGTGGTGTTGCACTGCCGCATGGGCAGCCGCTCCATCCGCGCCGGTTGTCAGTTGCTAGACCGCGGTTGGCCGGAGGTGATTAGCCTTAAGGGAGGGATCGAGGCTTGGAAAGCGGCCAAGCTGCCCGTTACCCGCACCCAAAATGCGCCCATCTCCATCATGCGGCAGGTGCAGATTGCGGCGGGATCCCTGGTGCTCACCGGAACCCTTCTGGGGGCCTTTGTCAACCCCTGGTGGCTGCTGCTGAGTGGCTTTGTGGGCGCTGGGCTGGTGTTTGCGGGTGTAACCAACACCTGTGGCATGGCTCTGCTCTTGGCTCGCATGCCCTGGAACCGAGGTCAGGCGCTATGAGTGGGATCCCTTCTACTTCCTCTTCGGGGCAAGGGATCCTGGCGCGGTACCTGCCCTTTGCCAAGGATTCCCTTTGGGTCTTCCACTATCAACGATCAGATTTGCCGGGAGATCTGATCGCCGGCCTTGTGGTGGCTATTCTGCTGGTGCCTCAGAGCATGGCCTATGCCCTGTTGGCCGGGTTGCCCCCCCAAGTGGGCCTGTACGCCAGTATTTTGCCGGTGATCGTCTATGGACTACTGGGATCCAGCCGCGCCCTGGCGGTGGGGCCGGTGGCCATCATCTCCCTCTTGGTGGCGGCAGGGTTAGAGCCGCTGGCCGGTCGCGTCAGCGGGACGGAGTCCTTGCCGGGCAGCCCGGAGTATGGACAGTTAGCTTTGGGGCTGGCCTTGGAGGTGGGTCTGGTCCAGGGGGCCATGGGGTTGTTGCGGCTGGGGTTTTTGGCCAATTTCTTAAGCCACACGGTGGTGACTGCCTTTGGCAGCGCGGCAGCCTTGATCATCGGCTTCAGCCAGCTCCGCCACCTCTTGGGGGTCAAGATCGCCAACACGGAGTCCTTCTTGCTGTTGGTGCAGCGGCTGTGGCAAAGCCTGGACAAGGTAAACTGGGTAACCTTTGGCTTGGGGCTATTGGCCATATCCCTGCTGGTGTACGCCCAGCAAAAGTTGCCCCACCAACTGCGGCGTTGGGGTGTGCCTCCAGGTTGGGCCTTGATTTTGACCAAGGGGGCACCGCTAGCGGCTGTGCTCGTGACCAGCCTGCTGGTCTGGGGCCTAAACCTCTCGGAGAGGGCAGGGGTATCCGTTGTTGGCTCCATTCCTTCCGGGCTGCCCCCTTTGAGCTTCCCCCAGTTGAGCTGGGAGCAGTGGACAGCGCTTCTGCCCACAGCCTTGGCCATCAGCCTGGTGGGCTTTACGGAAAGCTATGCGGTGGGGCAGTCGCTGGCCAGCCAGCGGCGCCAGAAAGTGGATCCCAACCAGGATCTGGTGGCCCTGGGGGTGGCCAACCTGGCGGCAGCCGTGAGTGGTGGCTACCCGGTAACCGGTGGGATCAGCCGCTCGGTGGTTAACGCTCAGGCCGGGGCCAACAGCGGCCTGGCCTCGGTGGTCACGGGATCCCTGATAGCCCTGGCAGTGAGCTGGCTGATGCCTCTGTTTACCTTCCTGCCCCAGACGACCCTAGCAGCTATTGTGCTGGTGGCAGTGCTGGGACTGGTGGATTTTCACCCCTTGCTGCAGAGCTGGCGCTACGACCGCGGCGATGCCTTGGTTTGGCTGGTCACCTTTGCCAGCGTGTTGGGGATCGGGGTGGAGCCGGGGATTGGGCTGGGGGTGCTGGTTTCCATCCTGCTCTTTCTTTGGCGGGCCAGCCGTCCCCACATCGCCATTGTTGGCCAGGTGCCGGGCACCGAGCACTACCGCAACGTGCTGCGCCATGAGGTGATTACCGATCCGCGCATCTTGGCGGTGCGGGTGGATGAAAGCCTGTTTTTTGCCAACGCGGCCTACCTGCAGGAGTCCATCCTGCAGGAGGTAGCAGCGCGGCCAGCAGTGGAACAGGTGCTGCTGGTGGCCAGCGCCATTAACTTCGTCGACGGCAGCGCTTTGGAGGCCCTGGCCCAGTTGGTAGAACGTCTGCAGCAAATGGGGGTGGGCTTTGCCCTGGCCGAGGTGAAGGGGCCGGTGATGGATCGCCTCAAAAGGGCTGGGTTTGTGGAGAAAGTGGGCGCCGAGCGCTTCTTCTTGTCGACCCACCAGGCGATGCAGGTTCTCAAGTCTCAGACGAACTCTATGCCGGCAGCCGCTTCCGGATGAGCACAATCGGCGTTTGCTCTGCCGCATTGCCGGCTGGGTTCTTGCGCAGCGCCTGCTCCACCAGCTCCTCCTCCACGCCAGGGCTGGTTGCCAGAACGCTTACTTCGCCTAGATCGTTGGCATCGACAATGGCCACCTCGTAGCCGGTCTGGGCATGGAGCTCGGCCACCAGCTTGGCCGGATCCCGCGGCCCCAAGACGATGAACTGGTCGTAGGGGGGCAAAGTGCCGGTGACATCGTCGATCAAGGCCGCCTGCTCCCCCGCCAGGGCGTAGAAGGCTCCGCGGATCCCCAGCAATTTGGCCAGGGATCCGACGACAAAAGCCCCCAACACCCGCCAGGCCCCCGAACAGTCGATCAACGTCTGCATCCCATAGCAGCTTGAGAGACTGGTTTTGGAAGGGAAGAAGTAGCAGAGGGTGCGGGCCAGCCAGCCGGGCTGCACCTGCAGGGGATGGCGAAAGTTGCCCTGGACGATGGCCGCCGCGCTTTCCGAGATGGCCACAATATCGCCGGGCTGGATATGGGGGCCTACGTAGTGCCGCAGCACCTCGGCTAGGTCGTCGCTGGGGGTAAGCAGATGGGTGGGAACAGGAGCCCAACTCACCAGCCCCTGCTGCTGCCAGGCCAGCTCCGGCAAGGGCTCCACTTCCTGCAAGGGCAGGATCAGGTGGCTGGTCTTCAGGGTGCGCCGTTGCCGCCCGTACTGGATGTAGTCCAACTCCAGCCAGGCCGAGCGCAAATCTGCCAGCCCTTCCCCCTCTAGCTCGATCTCGACTTCTAAGCCGGTCTGGCTTTGGGGGGAGATGATGTAGGCCTGCCAGTAGTTGTCTGGGCGGGGGGGCAGATCCGGATGGCGGGAGCGCAGGCGGATCCTACTTTGGATCCCTTCGAGGGAGCCGGCGCTGAGCAGATGCAGCCGCGGCTGCACCTGGGCCAAGGTGACCTCAAAAAGGGGGTTGAGGTTGCGGGCCACAAACTCGGCCTGGATAAGCCAGCGATGAGGGCTGAGGCGGCTGAGGCGCCAGCTCTGGGGCTCCACCAGCAGACAGTCGGCGGGGCGGGTCTTCAGCCAGTACAGCAACGTCGCCACACTTAGGAGCAGCCCGGCCACCACCTGGATCCAGGCCGAGGGATCCCAAAGCCAGCGCCCGATCCCCCAGAGGCTCAAGACCATGCCAGCCAATACGCCAGCCACCACACCTCGGCTCACCATCCGAATGGTTGCCATTGGGATCCCACTCCTTAAACCCTGCTCAAGTCTGCCCCTTCCTTCAGGCCTGCACCCTAGACTACAGGTACGCTCCCCAGCCCTAGCCATCCTACCGGGAAACCGCCAGCACCCTGTAGCAGGATCCCTATCTACACCTTCATCTCAAACAGTTAGACTAAAAATAGATTGCACCCTAAGTTTTCTGCCGCATCCTTTGGAGGTTGCCCATGGCCCAAAAACAGCAGTTCAAGAGCTTTGACGACATGATCCAGGGATCCAAAACTCCCATTCTGGTGGACTTTTACGCTACCTGGTGTGGTCCCTGTCAGGTGATGGCTCAGGTGTTGGAGCAGGTGAAGCCGCAGGTGGGGGATGCTATTTCCTTCGTGAAGGTGGATATAGATAAATACCCCAACATTGCTGCCCGCTGGGGGATCTACGCTGTGCCGACTCTCATCCTGTTCAAAGACGGGAAGCCGGTTGACCGCATCGAGGGGCTGTTGCAGCCTCGCGCCCTGGTGGAGCGGTTGCGGGCGCAGATCGGCCTGCCGGTCAGCTAAGGGCAGATAGACCTTGAGGGCGTTTTGGCAGGAGCTTGAGGCGGGGCCGGTTCTCCAAGTTCACCAGGCGGGAGAGGTGCCCTACCGCAGGGCGTGGGCTTGGCAGCAAGTCAGGTTGGCCCAGATGATCCGCGATCCCCAGGTGCCAGATGGGCTTTTGTTGCTCACCCACCCGCCGGTCTACACCCTGGGGGCGGGGGCCGATCCCAAGTTTCTCAAAAGCCTGGCTGGACAGATAGGATCTCCAGACACTCAGCCAGAGTCCCCTGTTACTGAGGGGCCGGAGATCCTGCGGGTGGAGCGGGGCGGCGAAGTGACCTACCACGGGCCGGGCCAGTGGGTGGGTTATGCCCTGCTCAACCTAAAGCGCCATAGGACTGTCTACGGCTCCCACGGCCAGCCGGATCTGCATCGCTACCTGCGCCACCTAGAAGAGGTGCTCATCCAGACTGTGGCCCACTTCGGCCTGCAGGGGGAGCGGATCCCTGGCCTAACAGGGGTTTGGGTGCAAGGCCACAAGGTGGCGGCCATCGGCATCAAGGTCTCCCGCTGGGTGACCTACCACGGCTTTGCCCTCAACGTCTGCCCGGATCTAGCTGCCTTCGAGGCCATCGTGCCCTGTGGGATCCCTGATCGCCCGGTGGGATCCCTGGTTCAGTTTTGTCCCCGAGTAACGATGGCGGCAGTGGCCCCGGTGGTGGTGAAGTCCTTTTGTCAGGTCTTTGGGCTGCAAGCTCAGGAAGTTTCCTTATCAGAGTGGTTGGGAGAACGCAAGTCTCTAAAGACTCAAGGCTAATCCACCCCCAACTGGCGCAGCAGTTGTTGCATGATGGTTCGGTCGGCAAAGTTGCCACTCTTGGAAAAGAGAGCCAAGGCCTGGCGAAAGTCGGCCATGGCGGCTTCTCGATCCCCCAGTTGCAGGTGGGCCACGCCGCGGCTGAAGTAGGCTTCTGGAATTCGCGGATCCAACTGAATGGCCCGCTCCGCATCGGCCAGAGCTTCTTCCGGCTGGCGCAACTGGTTGTAGACGTAGCTGCGGTTCACATAGGCCGGAGCATAGCTGGGATCCAACTGCACCGCCCGATCCAGATCCGCCAGGGCAGCTACGGGATCCCCCCGCAGCAACTTGAGGGATCCCTGCCAGTTGAACTCGGAAGCGGTGTTTGGGGCCGAGGTCTTCTCAGGAGGAGGTGGGAAGGCAGGCAAAGAGATGGCAGGGGCAGGAGCGAGGAATGCTGCCAAGAAACCTATCAGAGCTATCCTTCCCCATCGACACTTGATTGTGCTCCGCACCGCTAATGACGTCCTCTTCGGATCCCGAACTAGTTCAATATAGACCGTCGGCGAGAGGGGCAACCCCCTGCACTTAACTTGCAAGGGGTGCGGGGAGCTACAAGTTCCGCGCTCTGGCGGGAAAGTCAGCTAGAAATCGCAGGAGCCCCGCACTGTACCCGTAGGGTCAGTGCCGGGAGGAATGCGCTTTGATGAAGTACAATGAACTTATGAGCCAAGTCCTGACCATATCCTGCAAGCTCAAGGTGTCCCCGTCGCAAGCCGCCAAATTGGACGCGACGATGGATGCCTTTGTACAGGCATTGAACTGGGTCAACCAGAACACGCAGGAGAAGATCGTCAACGCGGTCAAGCTGCAATCCCTTTGCTACTACGAGATTCGAGCCCGGTTTGGCTTGTCCAGTAACTTGGCTCAACAGGTGTGCAGACGGGTAGCGGGTTCCCGCAAAGTGGCTAAGCAGAAAAAGCGTCCCGTCAAGGAGTTTAAGAGCGGCTTTGTTACCTACGACGCTCGCATCTTTTCGTTCCGTCAAAAAGACTGGACGGTGTCGCTGACCACGGTTGAAGGGAGAGAACGCTTTGAGCTAGCCATTGGTAACTACCAGCGTGGGATGCTGGCTGGTTCCAACCCAAAAGCTGCCACGCTGGTCAAGCGCAAAGATGGCTCCTACTACATCCAGATTTGCGTAGAGGAAAAGCCACCCAAGCAACAAGATACCGACAAGGTGATCGGGGTGGACTTGGGAAGGACAGATATTGCCCATACATCGGAAGGAGATAACTGGAATGGACAGCAGTTGAACCGAGTCCGAGACCACTACTCCCGGTTGAGGGCGGCACTCCAACGCAAAGCCAGTAAGGGCACACGCAGTTCGCGGCGCAGATGCAGAGAACTGCTGCAACGGCTGTCTGGCAAGGAGAGACGCTTTCAAGCGTGGGTCAATCATCGCATCTCCAAAGCTATTGTCTCTAGGGCAAAAGCTACCAACAGCGCTATTGCTCTGGAAGACTTGACAGGGATACGGGAGCGTATCAACCAACAACCCCGCAGCAAAGCCGAGCGACGCAGGGCCAACAGTTGGGCGTTCTACCAACTGAGGCAGTTTCTGGAATACAAGACTCTGCGTGCAGGAGTTGCTTTGATTCTGGTGCCGCCTGCCTACACGTCGCAGACCTGTCACAAGTGTTTGCACATCCATCCCGACCCTGCGCAATCCTATCGCAGTGGCAAGTCGTTCAAGTGTGGGCACTGTGGATGGGAAGGGGATGCGGACTGGAATGGGGCCAACATGATTGCCAAACTTGGGGCTGTCGTAAACCAGCCTAGAGGTCCGTGGTTGGCTTGCCAACTGCAGGGCTACCGAAAGCCCGCCCCGTACTGCGAAGCAGTCAGGGTCGGGTAGTTTACGGTCGAGATACCGACTCCTCTGCCAAGTCGTTCTGTGACGCGGGGCAGGAATGCCCAATGGCAAGGTTGGGAGGCCCAAGCTCTATTGGCTAGAGTGAGGGCGGGGGGATGTTACAAGGAAAGCTTCTGGAATAGATGAGCCACCGGCAGGGCAAATCCTGGAATAACCTCTTCACCTTCTAGAAGATCAACCGATTTCAGGAGGCGGTCAGGCTCTTGAGAGCTGCGATACACCAGGACGTAGTGCTCGCTGGGGTGAACCAGCCAAACCAGGCGGCTGCCATTTTCAAAGTACTCCACCAGCTTGTCATGAATTTCTTCAACCGTATTGCGGGGGGAAAGCACTTCAACAGCCAGATCTGGAGCGCCTTCCAAAAATCCTGTGGGCAGTTCAGCCATGCCCTGCAAGCGTTCTTTAGCAAAAAAAGAGATGTCAGGGGAGCGCCAATTTCCACTCTTCATCTTAAAAGCAGTGCTGGAATCTAAAACGATCCCCAGCTTGTTGGACAAAACGTAGGGGGTCAAAGCTGCCAATAGGAGGCTGCAGACATAACCATGGAGTGCCCCCGCGCTTCCCATATCAATTGGCTTCCCATCAACAATCTCGTAGCGATGTCCCTCCCTGGACAACGCCATGAATTCTTCGGCTGTCCAAGCTCTTTTTCCCTGAGTTGGCACAGCTCCGACGGTCATCTGCAAACTCCTTGCTGCTCCTTCGACACCGCAAGCCAAGCCCGCAGGGATCCCCCAGCGGCTTTTCCTCGAGGGGGGACGCCAAAGGCTAAAATAGCCTAGCTCATCCTACTGTACCGACGGAAAAGGCACCTTGATCGAGCGCTACACTCTGCCCGAAATGGGCCAGATTTGGTCCACTGCCCACAAGCTCCAGACCTGGCTGCAGGTGGAGCTGGCTGTCTGTGAAGCGCAAGCGGAGCTGGGGCGGATCCCGCAAGAAGCCCTGCAGGAGATCAGAGCCAAAGCCGCCTTTGACCCGGCGCGGGTTTTGGAAATTGAGGCGGAAGTGAAGCACGATGTTATTGCCTTCTTAACCAACCTCAACGAGCACGTGGGCGAGGCAGGGCGCTACATCCACCTGGGCCTGACCAGCTCGGACGTGTTGGATACCGCTCTGGCCGTGCAGCTTGTGGCCTCGGTGGAGATCTTGCAAGCTCGCCTGGCCGACCTCATCGCTGCTATCCGCGACCAAGCTCGGCAGTACCGCTACACCCTCATGATCGGCCGCACCCACGGTGTTCACGCCGAGCCGATTACCTTTGGCTTTAAGCTGGCAGGGTGGCTGGCCGAGTGCCTGCGCCACCAAGAGCGCCTAGCTCGCCTGCGGGAAGTGGTGGCGGTGGGCAAGATCTCTGGCGCCGTGGGCACCTACGCCAACGTGCCTCCCCAGGTGGAGCAGTTGGCCTGCGCTCGCCTGGGCCTGAAGCCCGATACAGCCTCGACACAGGTAATCTCGCGGGATCGCCACGCTGAATACGTGCAAACCTTGGCTTTGATTGGCTCTTCCCTAGAGCGCTTTGCTACTGAAATCCGCCACCTGCAGCGAACAGAGGTACTGGAGGCTGAGGAGTACTTTGCCCCCGGCCAAAAGGGATCCTCTGCCATGCCCCACAAGCGCAACCCCATCAAATCTGAACAGCTAACCGGGATTTCCCGCCTCCTGCGGGGGTATGCCCTTCCGGCTCTGGAAAACATCCCCCTTTGGCATGAGCGGGACATCTCCCACAGCTCGGTGGAGCGGGTTATCCTGCCCGATGCCTCCATTCTCTGCCACTACCTGCTGGTGAACATGGCCGACCTGGTGCGCCACCTGCAGGTTCACACCGGCAACATGGAGCGCAACCTCAACCTCTACGGCGGCGTCATCTTCAGCCAGCAGGTGCTTCTAGCCTTGGTGGAGAAGGGCCTTAGCCGCGAGGAAGCCTACCGCCTGGTGCAGGAAAATGCTCATCGCGCCTGGAACCAGCCGCAGGGGGACTTTCGCGCCAATCTGCTGGCGGATCCCCGAGTGATGGCTCACCTCAGCGAGGCGGAACTGCAGGCTTGTTTTGATCCGCGGCGCCACCTAACCCACTTGGACGAGATCTTTGCCCGCCTGGGCATTTGAGGGATCCCCTATGGTTTGGCAGCGGCAGCACGTCTTGGGCTTGGCGGATTTTACTCCCGAAGAATACCAGATGGTTTTGCAGACCAGCGCCAGTTTCCAGGAGGTGTTGACGCGGCGGTTGCCCAAGGTGCCCACCTTGCAGGGGAAGGTGGTGGTGACGCTGTTCTTCGAGCCTTCCACCCGCACTCGTTCCAGTTTTGAGCTGGCGGCCAAGCGCCTTTCGGCCGATGTGCTTAACTTTTCCCCTGGCACTTCTTCCTTGGGCAAGGGGGAGACGCTCTTGGATACGGCCCGCACCTTTCTGGCCATGGGATCCGATCTCTTGATCGTTCGCCATGCCCAGGCAGGAGTGCCCCAACAATTAGCTGCCGAGATCGACCGCCGCGGATCCCCTGTGGGCGTTCTCAATGCTGGGGATGGCCTGCACGAACATCCCACCCAAGGTTTGCTGGATTTGTTTACCCTCTGCAGCCATCTGGATCCCCGGCGTCCCCGTCTGGAGTTGCTGCAAGGGATCAAAATTGCCATTGTCGGCGATATTCTCCACTCGCGGGTGGCCCGCTCCGATATCTATGCCTTGGTGACTGCCGGAGCTGAGGTTCACTTAGCCGGCCCTCCCACCCTATTGCCCAAAGATTTTGCCCAGTTTGTACCCGGCCATACGCTCCCTGTCCATTGGCAGCTAGAGCCTGCCCTCGAAGGGTCGCGTTTTGTTATCACCTTGCGCCTGCAGCAGGAGCGCATGGGCGAGTTCCTTCTCCCCAGCTTGCAGGAGTACCATCACTTCTTCGGCCTCACGCGGCAACGACTGCGCCTGTGCCACCCGGATGTCAAGCTTCTGCACCCCGGCCCGGTCAATCGCGGTGTGGAACTCAGCTCCGAGGTGATGGAGGATCCCGGCTTGAACCTGATTGAGCAGCAGGTCACCCACGGCGTGGCGGTGCGCATGGCCCTGCTGTACCTCATGGGGGGCGGGCGGATCCCAGCTTAGAGCCCAGATCTTTCTCTGCTCGGGGAACATGTAGAGCTGCCCCACGTCTAGAAGGTTGGAGTCTATCTTCTAACCAATTCTCTCTGCCAAAAGCCGAAAGAATCTCTGGGCGGGGCTTTTCCCGCCCTGCTGAAATCATGTCCAAGCTTGCCGAGAGGTGAGCAACATCTTTGTCTCAAATTTTACACATCTTGGATCTGGATCGAGTTTTTTTGCAGCCGTCTAAGCTTAGCTCTTATTCAAGTTGTGTCCGTTTAATTGGTTGTCAAACGAGATAGAAGTTCAGCAGCTAGACCTTTCCGCGGATTCTGGGCTCCAGGATCCTGATTTTGCTGAAATCCAAACTGGCCAAGACCACCAGATGGAAAATCGAGGTTTGGAAACGAGTCAGTATACTCAAAAAATATCGATTTTTCTCTTGACTTAACCTAAGGTTAACCTTTAGATATCCCTCTGTTAACTTTGAGGTTATAGGGTTGAAAGTGTTGATTCGCAACAGATATTACCTATGCGAACCCTGCTTTCTGCTTTCTCCCTCACCGCTCTAACAGTAGGATTTCTAACAGCGACCTCGGCTCAAGCCCAAACCGTGCAAATCTCCGGGGCGGGCGCGACCTTTGCGGCTCCTTTGCTGCAACGTTGGTTTGACGCCTACAACCGCACCGTAGACCCCACTGTGCAAGTCAGCTATCAGTCTGTCGGTAGTGGTGCTGGCCTAGAGCAGGTGATCAATGGCACTGTGGACTTCGGCGCTTCCGAGGCGCCTTTCTCCGGTGCTCGCCTGGAAAGCTTCCGAGCTAAATACGGCTATGATCCCCTACAGTTGCCTCTGGCGGGAGGGGCCATCGAGTTTGCCTATAACCTGCCCGGCATTGAAGACGGAGAGCTCATCCTGAAGCGGGAAACCTACTGCGGCATCGTGACCGGCGAGATCACCCGCTGGGACGACAATCGCATCAAGGCCGATAACCCAGGTATAGCAAACAAGCTGCCACCCCTGGACATCACCTGGGTACACCGCTCTGATGGTTCTGGGACTACCTTTGTGTTCACCAACCACATCAGAACTGTCTGCCCTAATTGGACAGCCGGTGCTGGTACTTCTGTCGAGTGGCCTGTTGGCATTGGAGCCCAAGGGAATGAGGGCGTAGCCGCCACCATCAAGCAGGAGCCAGGGGCAATTGGCTACGTGAACCAGTCCTATGCCAAGCTGGAAAAGATGGCCACTGCTCGCTTGGAAAACAAAGCGGGCAACATTGTTAAGTTCTCGACTGAGGCAGCTACCTCGGCGCTTGATGCTCCCATTCCTGATGACTTTGCGCTGTTGGTGCCCGACCCTGAAGGGCCAAATGACTACCCAATCGTGGGCTTGTTCTGGGTGATGCTGTACCGCGAGTATCCCGATCAGCAGAAGCTGACCAAGCTGGTGGAGGCTCTGAAGTGGACCCAGGGGCCAGAGGGTCAAGCCATCACCAAGGAGCTGGACTACATCCCTATGCCTGAGGCGGCTATCCAGCGGATCTTTGCAGAGCTGGATGCCATCACCGTTAACCCCAATGCGGTGCGATGACTGGGTTGCAGCCTGAACTCCACTAGAGTGGAGCTGGTGGCCGGCTGAGGAGGCAGATGAGGCTTTCTCGGTCGGCTGCTGGGCTTACCTTGCACGGTGGGATTTTTAGGAAAGATTTTGAACCGAAGATGATCATGGGAGAGAGGCTATGACTTCAGCGGCTACGGGTTATGGTTCACCACCAAACCCGGATATCGATGTTGACATTGAGAAAAAGGCAAGCCCGTCCCGGGCTGTTGATGTGGGTTTTGTCCGCCTGACGCTGGCCTTGGCAGGGTTTGCCGGCATTATCCTCATCTGGGTGATTCTTCAAACCACCGAAGCGGCTCTGCCGGCGATTCAGCAGTTTGGCTTGGGCTTCCTGGTTACTGCCCGCTGGAACCCGGTGGAAAACATCTACGGGGTGCTACCACAGATTTATGGCAGTTTGGTAACCTCTCTGGTGGCTTTGATTTTTGCCATCCCTCTGGGCATTGGCACTGCCATTTTTTTGACGGAAGGTTTTGCCCCCAAGTGGGTAACGGCGCCGATTGGCTTTGCCATTGAGCTGATCGTGGCCATTCCCAGTGTGGTGCTGGGGCTGTGGGGGATCTTTGTGCTGATTCCAGCAGTGCGGCCCATCTTTCGAGCCATCAACCAGACGCTGGGTTGGATCCCTTTCTTGAGTGGCCCGGCTCCGCGGGGGCCCAGCTTGTTGATTGTGGCTATGGTGCTGGGGATCATGATCTCTCCCATCATCATCTCCATTACCCGCAGTACCTTTGAATCTCTGCCACGCAGCCTAAAAGAGGGGGCTTTGGCTCTGGGGGCAACCCGCTGGGAGACCATCTTAACGGTGATGATCCCTGCCGGCCTGTCGGGTATCGTCAGCTCGATCATGCTGGCGCTGGGACGGGCTTTGGGAGAGACCATGGTAGCGGCCATGCTTTCTGGCAACGCCAACCGCATCAATATCTCCCTAATGCAGCCGGGATCCACCATTACCGCCTTGATTGCTTCTCAGTTTGGGGAGGCAGGACGCTTGCAGGTTTCGGCTCTCATGTATGCCGGCGTGGTGCTGATGGTGCTGACGTTATTGGTCAACATCGTTGCCGAGATCATCATCCGCAAGTTTCAAAACTTGGAGCAGTAACTTGGGAAGCAGAAAGAAGATGAAGGAGCACTGTTATCATGTCCGACTCAGCACAGCTTGCCCCTGAGAAGGTTGACATCGACATTACTCGTGCCGCCATTGCCCCTGTCCGCAATTACACAGGCATTGTCCTAACCCTGCTGAGTGGCCTCTTTGTGGCGGTGATCATAGCTTCCCTATCTTGGGTGCTGTGGGATGTGGGCAAGGAAGGCATCCAGCGGATAAATTGGGATGTCCTCACCCAGACCCGCTACCCTGCCCCTGGCCTGGCGGAAGGGGGCTTTGGTCACGCAATTGTCGGCAGTTTAATGGTGCTGGCTACGGGGGCGGCTTTGAGCTTTCCCTTCGGCATCTTGGCGGCAGTGTACTTGTCCGAATTTGGTCGCGGCACCCGCTTGGCTTATCTGGTTAAGTTTTCCTGCAATGTGCTCACGGGGGTACCGGCCATTCTCTGCGGCCTGTTTGCCTATGCTGTGGTGGTGAGGGGATCCGGCTTTTCGGCTTTCTCGGGAGGGGTGGCTTTTGGCGTGCTGATGCTGCCGATTGTCATCCGCTCCACCGAGGAGGCGTTGCTGCTGGTTTCGCCCGACATGCGCTTGGCTTCCCTTGGCCTGGGCTCAAATCGCTTTCAGACCACAATGCGCGTTGTTTTGCCGGCAGCGGCACCGGCCATCGTAACCGGGCTAATCCTGGCTTTGGCCCGAGCGGCAGGCGAGGCTGCACCTCTGCTCTTTACCGCCTTCAACAACAATTTCTGGTCTACTGATCTCTTTGGCCCGGTGGCTACCTTGCCGGTGATGGTCTACTTTTTCTCCATCATTCCCTACAGGGTGCAGCAGCAGCTGGCTTGGGCGGGCGCTTTGGTTTTGTTAGCCATTGTTTTGGCGGCCAGCTTGACCGCTCGCTTTTTGGTGTACAAGACCAGGAAATAGCCTGAGGATTCTCAACAAAGTCTTGAATCGAACTCTTCGTCGAACTCTAGCTCTTTTTGTGAGTGCTGCCATGCAAACTCAATCTCTTAACCAGACCTCTTACGTTTTCAGGACCGAGAACCTGAATGTCTACTATGGCTCCAATCTGGCGGTAAAAAATGTTACTCTGGACATCCCAGCCCGACAGATTACTGCGTTTATCGGCCCTTCCGGCTGTGGCAAAAGCACGATTCTGCGCTGTTTTAACCGCACCAACGATTTGATCCCCGGTGCTCGTGTAGAGGGCAAGCTCACCTACCACGGCAAGGATCTCTACGCCAAAGAAGTCGATCCGGTGGCGGTGCGGCGGCGTATCGGCATGGTCTTCCAAAAGCCCAATCCCTTCCCCAAAAGCATTTACGACAACGTGGCCTACGGCCCGCGGGTGCTGGGGATGAAGGTAGACTTGGACGAGGTGGTGGAAACCTCGCTGAGGCGGGCTGCCCTTTGGGATGAAGTCAAAGACAAGTTGAAAGAAAATGGTCAGTCGCTGTCGGGAGGGCAGCAGCAGCGCCTGTGTATTGCCCGGGCTCTAGCGGTGAAGCCGGATGTGATTTTGATGGATGAGCCCTGTTCGGCGTTGGATCCCATTTCCACCCGCCGCATTGAGGAGCTGATGAAGGAGCTGGAGGAGGAATATACCATCATCATTGTCACCCACAACATGCAGCAGGCCGGCCGCGTCTCGGATATGACGGCTTTCTTCAGCGTGGAGGTGTCGGGATCCAACCGTGTGGGCGAGCTGATTGAATTTGACAGAACTGAAGTCATCTTCAACAGCCCCACCAAGCAAGCCACAAGAGATTATGTGGAGGGCCGCTTCGGCTAATCGACCTGGCCGGACAGGGATCCTTCCCATACTGTTCTCGGCAAACCCTTTTGCAGGCAATTTCTGCCGATGATGGAGTCTGAAGAACCGTTGCACCCAAATACGGATACCTATGATCGTTGCCGCTCCTGACAAGCTGCAGGCTTTGCGTTCTGACTTAGAGGGTATTGAGATCATCACTGATCCGGCTCAGGTGGCCAAGTTGTCGTTGGATTTTTACCACTACAGCCCCGTGCTGAGCCGACAACTGAGCGACAAGCGGGGAGATTTGGTGGTGCGCCCCGCCGATGAGGCCGAGGTGATGCGGGTGGCAGCGGCCTGTGCCAGGCTGCGGATCCCGGTTACGGTGCGCGGTGCCGGTACCGGTAATTACGGCCAATGTATCCCGCTGGCCGGGGGTGTGATCCTGGACATGGGCAAGCTCAACCAGGTGCTTTGGGCAAAGCCGGGCTTGGTGCGGGTGCAGGCGGGGGCCAAGTTGATGGCCATCGACAAACACACCCGGGAGATGGGCTGGGAGATCCGCATGGCTCCTTCCACCTATCGCACGGCCACCATCGGGGGGTTCATTGCCGGCGGCAGCGGCGGCATTGGCTCTGTGACCTACGGCCAACTGCGGGATCGGGGCAACATCTTGGGGCTGCGGGTGGTCACCCTGGAGGAAGAGCCCCGGGTGCTGGAGCTGCGGGGAGATGAGGTATTCAAAGTAAGCCATGCCTGGGGCCTCAATGGGATCATCACTGAGGTGGAGATCCCGCTGGCGCCTGCTTATCCTTGGGCGGAGCTGGTGGTGGCCTTTCCCCCTGAAGTGGGCTTTATGCCCTGTGCCCATTTTGGCCAAGCCCTGGGAGATGCGGATGGGATCATCAAGAAGATGATCAGCCTGCACGCTTGGCCGATCCCCAGCTACTTTGCACCGCTGCGGGGCTATCTGCCAGAGGGATCCGCTGTGGCCCTGTTGATGGTGGCCGAATGCAGCCTGGAGCCGCTGTTGGAGCTTGTCCGGGAACATGGGGGCCAAGTGGTTTACAACAAAACGGCCCAGGAGGCCAGCAAGGGGATCTCGCTGGGGGAATTTTCTTGGAACCACACCACTTTGCACTGCCGCAGCGTGGATCCCAGCCTTACCTATTTACAATCGGCTTTTCCCGCCGACCGGGAGCTGAGGCTGGTGCAGCACATGTACGAGTATTTTGGCGACGAAGTGCTGATGCACCTGGAGTTGATTCGCATCAACGGGCAAGCTACCCCCGTCGGCCTGCAAATTGTCCGCTTTACCACCGAAGAGCGTCTAAACGAGATCATGCACTACCACGAAGAGCAGGGAGTATTTATTGCCAACCCCCACACTTTCATCATCGAAGACGGCGGGCGCAAAGTGATGGATCCGCGCCAGATTCGTTTTAAAGAAGAAGTGGATCCCTATGGGTTGCTTAATCCGGGCAAGATGCGCACCTGGCAGAAGCAAGCCTCTGCTTGAGGAAGCGCGGCAATTGGCCTCAGTCTATCTATGTTGTCGGTATTTAATGCATAATGGACTGCCTGTGTGAGGCAAGACCAGGCCAGAACTGTGGGGTCGGTGCTGTGGGAAATGCTGTCCACTGTCGAATGCTTGTCAAACTTCCGGCAGCCAATCTTCTGCCAGCACCAACTCTGGAGAGTAGGGACAGACATCTGGAAATGTCGAGATTTCTATCCCCGTTTGCCTGGCTGCTTGGCGGCGCGCCCGTTGATAACTCTCTTCAAGTTGCTCTACCAGATAACCTTTTAGGCTAGGGCTATCTTCTATGGCCAATCCGATTTGGGTTCGCGCATCTGTAATGGAATCTAGCCAGCTATCTGAACGGCGCTGAGGTTGATATTGCCACTTGAGTAGATGCAGCAGAAGGCGAGTTAATTGACTGGTAATCCCTCGTCGTTCGCTCTTACCCAAATTCTCAACCTCTTCAATTAAGTGTGTTAGGTCAATTTCATGCCAGCGCCTTTCCCGCAATAGCCGGGTTGTTCGGTCAATCCACAAGTTAAAGTCTGTCGAGTATAGATTGCTCATAGCTTTGTCCTGCTGAAAAATAGGGTCGCGATAATTATGAAATCCAGACTACGTCCTTCTTGAGTTTACTACAATAAAACCTGTAACACCTGAGTTCTCAACCGTCTGGGAGCAGAGTCCTCTGGTGACAAACCTTATCCAGGCAACTCTTTCTATAGTCATTTCGATTTAAAGCAGGACACTGCACCCACACTTAAAGTGCACCGAGCCGGAAGGCTTTTCAAGGACTCCGTCCCGCTGGCGCGATCAGGAGCCCAGGCGTCTTACCCTAAACTGAAGCAACTATATTTGACGAATATTTGACGGAGAGTGAATGGAGAGGGTGTCCCTGTGGAGAAAGGTTCAAACAAACGCTTTAACTGCCATAGTAGTTGATGGCTAAAGCTCCCACCAGAGTAAGCTGAAAGACCAAGATCACGAAGTAGAAAATGGCGCGGGGCTTGAACAGAGTGAGCATCAAGCCTATGGCTTTCAAGTCTACTATCGGCCCAAACACCATAAAAGCCAACAGGGATCCCGGCGTGAAGGTGGCGGCAAAGGAGAGGGCGAAAAAGGCATCCACCGTCGAGCAGATGGAGATGATCCCGGCCAGGGCCATCATGATCAGGATTGAGAGCAATGCATCTTGGCCATAATCCAGCACAAACGAACGCGGGATCACCGTTTGAATCAGGGCCGCCATCGCCGAGCCCAAGATGAGCACGGATCCCAATTCGCGGATCTCCCTGGCCCAGGTCTGCAGCAGGAGAACTCCTTTTTGTCCCCTGGAGGGAGAAGGCGCAGCGGCCAGAGCAGAGCGATACACATCTTCAGCCGTTTGTAAAGTGGCCAGGGATCCGCCAGAGGCCCCTTGAGCAGGGCTCTGGGATCCAATCCAGAAGGTGCCCCCCCGCAACAACGGCGAGCAGGAAGTGCTTTTCGGATCCGTCTCTTGGGGGCGATTGCGCTGCAGCTCCCGCCAGACTGACGGCTGCAACAGAGGCTGGAAATCCTTTTGCAGGCTGAAGATCAAGCCGACGACAACCGCAATGCCAAAGGAAAAGAGAACTCGGTAGATCACCAGCTCCGGCATGGAGCGAAAGGCAATCCAAGTGGAAAAGATCACCACCGGGTTAAACACCGGCGCCGCCAACAGAAAGGCCACCGCCACGTGGGGTGGGATCCCTTTGATCACCAGTTGACGGGCCACCGGCAGGTTGCCGCACTCGCACACCGGGAAAAAGAATCCTAAAGCGCCACCGGCCACCGCGCTGCCGATTTTGCCTTTGGGCAGGAAACGGGCCAACTGGGATCCCTCCACAAACACCGCCAGCAGCCCCGACAGAAACACCCCTAGCAGCAAAAATGGCATGGCCTGCACCACAATGCTCAGAAACAGGGTGAACCCGTCTCGCCAAAGGGGAGAGTCTAAAAGGCTCAACACACCGCCTCACGCACAATTTGGGCCTTACTGAGTTTGGATCCCGGCCCAGCGCCCTGTCAAACGGCTCTCAACCCCGCTCTTCTATGGGGATATAGCGTTGCTGGCGTTCACCTGTGTACACCTGGGTGGGTCGGAAAAGCCGATTATCGGACAACTGCTCCCGCCAATGGGCCAGCCAACCCGCCGCTCGGGCAATGGCAAACACCGGTGTAAACAAATCTTCTGGGATCCCCAGCTTGGCGTAGACCAACCCTGAGTAGAAGTCCACATTCGGGTAGATCCCCTTCGGCCCCAGCAACTCCTCGCACACCCGTTCCACTTCCAGGGCGATGTCGTAGTACTTGTCGTGGCCGTAGCGCTCAAACAGCTCCTCAGCCAGCCGCTGCAGGATGGTGGCCCGCGGATCCTTCACCTTGTAGACTCGGTGCCCCATGCCCATGATGCGCTGTTTTTTGGCCAGCTTCTCCTCGATAAACGAGCGCACATTTTCCACCGAGCCGATTTGCCGCAGCAGCATCATCACCTGTTGGTTGGCCCCCCCGTGCAACAGCCCCGAAAGGGTACCCACCGCCGTGGCCAGGCTGCTGTAGGGGTTAGCCAGCGTGGAAGCGCTCACCAGAAGGGCAAACGTAGAGGCATTGACCGTGTGCTCGGCGTGCAGGATCAGGCAGATGTCAAAAATGCGGGCCAACCAGGGATCCGGCTTCTTGCCCGAGAGCATGTATAGGAAATTGGCAGCATGATCCAGGTTGTCGTCCGGGGGAATGGGATCATTGCCCTGTCGCATCTGGTGGAACATCGCCACCATGGTCGGCAGCTTGGAGAGCAACCGGGTGACGGTGCCGAACACATAGTCGGGATCCATCTCCCGCAGCGGGTAAAACAGCCCCAAGCCCGCCACACAGGTTTGCAGAGCATCCATCGGGTGGCCCGACTCTGGAAACGACTTGATCATGTCGCGGATGCGGTATTTCACCCGTCGATGACTGCGGATTGCCTGGTCAAAGTTGTCCAGCTCCGATTGGGTCGGCAGCTTGCCAAAGATCAGCAAGTAGGCTGTCTCCAGAAAGGTACTGTGGGCGGTTAATTCCTCGATGGGGATGCCCCGATATTCCAGGATCCCCGCCTGGCCATCGACAAAACTAATGTTGGAGCGTGTGGCCGGAACGCCTTCCAAGCCTGGTCTGTATTCGCCATCCGCCATGGTCGGATCCTTAGAGCAAGTATTTCCTAGATAATGATGAATCAAGGGTTGCCAAAGGTGCCTGGAACCCAACCCCTTGTTCCTCTTGGGCAGCACTGACCCCGCTTCGCTACAGTAAAGCAAATTTTGGATCCCTGCAGCCAAGTGCTGCCCCTGTCATCCTTCACAGAGAGCTGGGCTGGGATCCGCCTTCTATCTTGCAACAGCTCCCGCTGCCCGACGCAAAAATTGTTGCTATGGTGAGAACTGCGCCCGGCTTGAGGGATCTTGGCGCTTGCCGGAGCCGTGAAAGTTCGCTCCCCCGCTTGGAGATCGGCATCGATGTCGGATACTGCTCAAACTCACCTTGGCTCCAGCCCAGTGCAAGGACTGGAGTACGTGGTGCTGGGAGTGGCCACTTGCTTCCAGCAGGATCAGGAAGGTCGCCTGGTAGAGGTTTTGGTGGCCGAGCCGGTGCCTGCTGCCGATTTGGACTGCCTGGCCCAAGAACGCCGCAGCACTTCCTATGTTCTCCTCTACGCCACAACCTACGCCGAGATCGTGAACAACGGGATCCCCACCTTGCCCACCGATGTTTTCCCGCCGGGGGTGCTGTTGGGGGAAAACTTCCTGTTGGGGGAAAACTTCGTGGAACGGGTGCAAGCAGCGGCCCGCACCTATCGCAACAAGCCCCAGTTTCGCCACATCCCCTTACACCAAACCTGCACTCCAGAGCGGGGGGTGTTTAAGCTCAATCACAGCGTTGAGCCGCGACGGATCCTCAATGCAGTTGTAGAGGTAAAGGATGCCGACAACATCAAACAGCACCCCCACACCCATCAACGGCTCTGACTCACTGGGCTGTACGGGTCAGACGTGCCCTGGAAAGCAGGTTGAACCGCCACTCTGGGCTAGGCTTCGGGATCCCTCTACCCTTCTGGAGCAGGTACGCAGCGGTCAGGTTTGGCTGGTTAAGGGAATGGGATCCCATGGGCTGTTGCTGGAGAAAGCTCATATTGTCGAGCTGCTGGAGTTTGGTGCAGCCGTTGGCCTGGCCATCGATCGCGATTGCCGAGCGGTTTTGCCGATCGCGTAAGCGGGACGGAGTCCTTTTGGCCAAGTGTATCTGCAGGCCCCTGCCACTTTTTTGGAGCGTCAGTGGGGCTATCGTCGTCGCGCTCGCAGCACCGAGATCCTGCAAAAGTTGACAGAGGCTTACCCCAGCCGGCGGCGGGCTACCCTTCTCTGGCAGCATCTTCATCAGCAGTTTGGGCCGGCGTTGCTTGCTTCTGTGCCGGACGAATGGCTAGGACGGTTGGTGGGGGTGTCGGGAGATCTGATCCAACGTTGCCGCCAAGAAATGAGGATCCCTGCTGGCGCTTTGGGCTGCAGAGAGCAAGATTGAGACGGGGGGAGCCCAAGAGAGCATGACTCTAGTCAATAATAAGCTCAACTATACTGAAAATAATGTATAATATGTTCAGTACGGATTACTACCAGTTGATCTTTCTGTTT